>DATKVX010000078.1 GCA_035529855.1 bacterium | reverse complement strand
TATGGAAGGTATTTACCTCGATTACAATTCCACGACGCCGACGGCTCCCGAAGTCGCCCTGGCCATGGCGCCGTTCTTCACCGACAACTTCGCGAACCCCTTCAACCTCCACCGCTTCGGCCAGCGCGCCCGCGGCCCGGTGAACGAGGCGCGCGAGAGCGTCGCCGCGCTCCTCGGCGCCGCTTCGCCCGACGAAATTATATTCACCGGCGGCGGCTCGGAGTCGGACAACCTCGCCGTCAAGGGCGTCGCGGCCGCCTCCGTAAGCCGAGGCCGCCACGTCATAACTTCGGCCATCGAGCACCCGGCGGTACTCCTGGCCTGCGAGTGGCTCGCCGACATGGGTTGGGACGTTACGTTCCTCCCGCCGGACGACGAGGGGATTGTTAATGCCGACGCGTTGGCGGCTGCCATCCGGCCGGATACGGTCCTGGTCTCGATAATGCACGCCAACAACGAGGTCGGAACGGTGGAGCCGGTAGCGGAGCTGGCCGCCGTCGCCCGCGAGCGCGGCGTCCTCTTCCACACCGACGCCGTCCAGACCGCCGGCAAGCTCCCGGTAAACGTAAACGACCTCGGCGTAGATCTGCTCTCCATCTCGGCCCACAAGTTCTACGGGCCGAAGGGCGTCGGCGCCCTCTACGTGCGGAACGGCGTCGAGCTGGTGCCGCTGATTCACGGCGGCCACCAGGAGGAAGGTCGCCGTGCCGGGACGCACAACACGCCGGGCATAATCGGCCTCGCCCGGGCGCTCGAGCTGGCGACGGCCGACCGGGAGGAGGAGGGCAAACGGCTAGGCCGCCTCCGCGACAGGTTGAAGGACGGCATCCTGGCGATGCCGGGCAAGGTGGTCGTTATGACGCCGGCGGGAAAAGCGATGCCCAATACGTTGAACGTCTGCTTCCCGGGCATCGAGGGCGAGGCTATAATGTTGGCGCTCGATATGGAGGGTATATCGGCGGCCACGGGCTCGGCCTGCGCCAGCGGCTCGAGCGAGCCGTCGCACGTCCACGCCGCGATGGGCTGCCCCCCCGAAGTGGCGCGCGGCTCGATTCGTTTCAGCCTGGGGAAATATACGACCGAGGAAGACATAGGCCGCGTGTTGAAGGTCCTGCCGCCCGTCGTGGAGCGGCTGCGCGCGGTATCGCCGACGAACGAGTGACGTATCCGAAAGAGGGTTTGCTATGACCGCGGTTGACGGCGTATATTGGGCGCTCGCGCTCGCGATCGTTTTAATCGCCGCGGCGCTGACGTGGTTTATCGTGCGATGCGCGGGGACGGTGGGCCGCATCACCCAGGTTATCGCCGACGTCCGAAAAGAGGTCCCGGCCGCTTCGGCCAGCGTTCGGAAGGTGCTGGAAAACGCCGAAAGCGTTACGGCGGACGTCGCGGACGCGTCGTCGGTGATACGGGACGGCGCCGCAGCCGTTCGTTTGCTCGTCGAGCGGGTGCGGGACTCGGTGAAATTTCTGGACGAGACTATCTTCTCCAAGCTTGCGGCACTCGCGCCGCTTTTCGTCCTGGCGGGTTCCTGGCTCGAGCGCCTTACGGGCAAGAAGAAAGAGCCGGCCGTTCCGGGAGAAGAAGCGGGCGAAGGAGCCGCGGATAATAAGAGCGATTAGGAGGAACGCGTAATGGCGGAAAGAGATAACAGCGCCGGGTTGGTCTTGCTGTCGTTCATCGTGGGCGGCATCGTGGGCGGCGTTCTCGGCATACTCTTCGCGCCCAAGCCGGGCAAGGAGACGCGGGAGGACATCGCCGAGGCTGCGGCCGAAATAAAGAAGGAAGCCCAAAAGTTCGCCAAAGATGCGAAAGAGCGGGTCGACGGCTTCGTCGAGGAATCGAAGGACGTGATCGCGAAGCTCTCCGCCAAGGACAAGGCCAAGGGCAAGGCTTAACGCGGAGCGGGCCCCGTTGCGGCAAGGGGGAAGAGGGAATAAAAAAGGCCGCGATAGCGCGGCCGTAACCGGCGCGGCGAACGTGACCCGGGCGGAGCGGCCTTAGCCGCCGTCTTCTTCCCGCGTTTCTTCCGATTCGTCGACCTGGAACATGTCGCCCGTCTTGACGTCGCTTTCGCCGCCGCCGACCGGTACGCGACGGTAGTACCGCAGCCGGTATTCCTCCGGCAGGTATCGCGACGGTTCGTTGTTGTAGATGGTGAAGGGCATTTTATCGAAATCGGGTTCCGTCCGGGGTATAATGATGCTGACGGGGCGGGCGAGGTCCGGTAAAATTTCGAGCTCGGGGAATTCGATGACCGTTTCCGTCTCGGTTTTCCCGGTTTCGAAATTTATGACCTTCTCTTCGCGAACGACGTACCCGGCGTCGGCTTCGCTTTCGGCCGTCGGTTCCGCGTTTTCCGGCGCGTCGGCGAACGCCGATAGCGCCGGCGCAGCGACGAGCAGTAACGGGCCTATTAAGAACTTTATTCGCATTCCGTCGCCGTGTATTATTATAACTGATAAAAGGAAGGCAGTCAATCTTTTCCGTCCGGTATAAAACCGCGCGAGAGATAATTGCCGACCACGCCGCGGACGGCGCCCGGGCCGAAGGCCGGCGGATAACGCTCCGGCCTGACGCCCTCGCGCTGGGCGGCGACGAGGCGTTGGAGGCGTTGGAGTCGGCGCCCCGGCCGGCGGCCCGCACGTTGGACCCCAACCGCGCGATAATTTTTTCCGGCGATTGCCGCGGCCGCGGTTCGTCGCGGCTGGCGGCGCGGGCGCGCGCGCAGGCGGGCGCCTTCGGCCTCTGTCTGGTCCACCCGGCGGCGGGTTGCGCCGTGCCGGTGTTGCACGAGCGGGGGTTGGCGGGCCCGGGCGACCTGGTGGCGGCGCTGGGCTTGCCGGGGGGCCAAACGTCCGGCCGCGGTTCGTTGGTCTGGCCCGTCGTCGTCGGCTCGCTGGAAGGGATACTGGCGCGCGGGACGTTTGAGGTCGACGTACCGGATATCCACCGCATAGAGTGCCGCGGCGAGCTGGCGCCGGCCGTGGGCGGCGTGGACGTAGGCTTGTACGTCGCCGGCCAGTTCGGCCGGGGCGGCGCCGAGGGTGCGCTCCTGGAATTCGGCGGCGCCGTCGTCGACGGTATGGCTAACGGCGACCGGGAGGGTATGGCTTCGGCGGCCGCGCTGTGCGGGCCCGTCGCGGTATTATGCGCGTTGGAGACCGAGGCCGAGGGGTTCAACGCGTTATTCGATTACGACTTCACGCCCCTTACGCCGCAGTTCGCGAGGTGGAGGGGGAACGCCGACTTCGACGTGGCGCCGCTGGCGGAGGAGTCCGACGCGTTCATCCACCGCGTCGTCATCGGCCCCGCGGCGTCGGCGGCCGAGCTCCGGGCGGCCGCGCGGATGCTGGCCGGCAAGTCCGTCCATTCCGACGTTCAGCTGTGGGTATCGCCCGGGTCCCGTCAGGCCCACTTCGAAGCCCTCGCCAAGGGCTACCTCATGGATTTGATCGACGCCGGCGCGACGGTGCTGCCTTCCTGCACCCTTCCGTGGGCCGAGGAGCTCACGTCGGATGACGCCGCGGTTGCGACCACCGGCCTGTGCGGGTTTGAGGTTTGCGTCGAAGCCGGTGCGGAAGTCTACTACGTGAGTTCGGCGAGCGCCGCCGCCGCGGCCTTGGCCGGGGAGCTGTGCGACCCGACGGCCTTATGGAAAAAGCTGGAATCCGATTAACCGTTGTCGCCTTCGCGACCCTCGCGTCCCTGGCCGGCGCGTCGACGCCGCGCGTGGCGGCGGAGTACGGACTGCGGGCGCCTTTAGCGCCGGCGACGTTCGTGGCCGCGGCCGTCAGCCCCGCGGGGGACGCGCTGGCCGTTTTCATTTGGCCCACCTTCGAGGGGGAGCCGTACCCCGGGGCGGTCGCGTTACTCAAGGGCGAGGGCGCGCCGCTGGAGCTCAACGGCGTTTGGTCCGCGGCGTTGGACGAACGGTGGGGCCGGTTGGCGGTGGGCGAGCGGGTCGAAGTGGTCGACAATACGCTCGAGCCGCCGTTTTCGCGGGCGAACCTCCTTGGCCGCGAGCTCGGTATGGACGCCGCCTCCCTGGAGCAGTCGTTGTATTACGACGGCTTCGCCGGAAACGGCTACGTTACGAGGCCCGTGATTTACGACTTGGAATCCGATAACCGCGAGCCTTTGCCCGTAGCGGGCGGCGATTTTGTAGACTGGGTCGGTGAATCGCGGCTGGTGATAGGCCGCGAAGCGGGGGCGGCGAAGACGCCCGGCGTAAGCGCCCTGGAGCTGTACGGATACAACCTCGAGAACCGGGCCGTGACGCGGCTGGCCGGCGCCGACGAGGCCGCGGCTAAGTTGGGCGAGAGACTCTCGGCCGACGTGCGGACCTCGCCGTACCTGCCGGCGGCCTGGCGGCTCGCGCCGGCGCCGGGCGCAGGAGTGAGCCGGTCCGCAATAAAGTTGGCCGTGCCGGCGCGGGGCGGGTCCTTCGAGAACGGGGGTAATGGCTTTTCGTGGCGGCCCGACGGCGGGGAGGCGGTGTTCGTAGCTAAGGGCGTCGTCGTCGCGGTTAGCGGCGACGGCACGTGGGTCGTCGCGTACGGCGGCGACGAGGGCGGGGGCGCCGTTACGGCGTACCGGCTGGCGTGGCGTTGAGATTTCGACCCCTCGGTAACGCAGCAAAGAAAAGGCCGGCTCGAGCCGGCCTTTGCATACGTGCCCTTAATCCGATAAGGCCGCGATTATAGCTCGGCAGAAGGCGGCCAGGTCCGCCGGCGTGCGGCTCGTTATTATCCCGCCGTCCGCGACAACCTCGGCGTCGACGAATTCCGCGCCGGCGTTTATTATGTCGTCCTTGATGCTCTCGAAGCAGGTGGCGCGTTTACCCCGTAATGCGTCCGCGGAGATGAGCACTTGAGGCCCGTGGCATATCGCGGCCACGGGCTTTCGCGCCCGGACCATTTCTTTCACGGTCGCGACGGCGTTTTTATAGCGGCGTATGCGGTCCGGCGCGTGGCCGCCGGGGATTACGAGCGCGTCGTAGGCCGCGGCGTCGACGTCTTTATACGCCAGGTCGGCTCGGGCCGGGTAGCCGTATTTGCCATAAAAGACTCCCTTTCGGGCCGCGGCCACGTCCACCACCGCGCCCTCCTCTTCCAACCTTATTTTTGGGTACCAGAACTCGAGGTCCTCGTAGCCGTCGTCCACGAAGATAAGTATTCTGTTGCCGGCCAGCGTCATACTTACGCTCCTACTTGACGACTACCATCTTCTTCGACGCGCCGTCGCCTCCCGCCGTAAGGCGGTAAACGTATACGCCCGGCGCCAGCTCGAGCGCCACCTGGAGCTCGTTCGCCCCTCCGGCAAAGATGCCCTCGTGCCGCCAGACCTCGCGGCCTGCCAGGTCGTATACGGCCAGCTCGGCCGGGCCGGCCGCGGCTAACGAGAACGCGAACGTCGTCCTCCCCGGTGTCGGGTTGGGGACGTTCTGGTGGAGCGCGAAGGTAACCGGCTTCGTCGGCGGCCGGACCTCCGCCGGCCCGAACGTCTCCCGGCCGCCGCTCAGGTCCACCGCCTCGAGCCAGTAGCGGTAACTCTTATTGGGTTCCACGTCGCCGTCTACGAAAGTATACGGGGAGCGCCCGGTTATCAGGTTTGCGTTCAGTTTTACGCGGCCTTCGTCGTGGCCCGAGGCGCTTTCGCGGTAGAGGTTGAATCCGGCGAGGTTTTGCCATCTACCGCGCCAGGAGACGCGCACGGCGTCGCCGGCGGCCCGGGCGACGAAGCTGTCCGGGCCCGTCACCGGCACGTCGTCGTCCAGTCTTATGGCGTATATGTCGCCGCCGCGGCCCATTTGATTAAAGTGGACGTGTTTCCCGGCGGCGGTGGCGTAGACGTTGTCCCCCGATATCGCGACGTCGCAACAGGCCATCGACCCCGGCGTGTCGACGCCGAAGAGGTAATCGCCGCTGAGGCCGTTGAAGACCTCGATTTCGGGATTCAATTCATCCTGGTTGCCGAGGGAGGCCGCGACGAGGTACTTGCCGTCGTCGGCAACCGCCATCTCATTGATTAAATCCTGGTACGAGCCGGTCACTACTTTGTAGTTAAACGTCCACGTCGGCGTGGATGAGGGGAGGGTATGACAAACGATACGCGCCTGCTTGAAGTCGGTCCGGTACCAGGCGTTGTAGAGGTGGCCGGCGCCGTCGAGGACGACGCGGCCGCTGTAGAAGCCGGGTTCGCTGTGGACGAAGAGCACTTCGTACGTGGACCCGTTCCACCGGCGGGCCGTCGTCGTCGTGAAGCCGTGAACGAGGTATAGGCCGTCGTGCGACAGGCCGTGGCAGTCGGTCGAGGAGCGTGCGTCGACGCTCTCCCGTAGCGTCAGGCTGGTCCCGTTGAATCCGAAGACGTGGAGCATAGTGCTGACGCGGAATAGTATGAACTTGCCGTCGGGAGTAACGACTAACGGCCCCCGCTGGGCGGTTCCGCTGACGGTCTTTTCGTCTAGTAGGGAACCGTTGTCGGCGTGGAGGATACGGAGTTTTATGTCGCTCCCGGTGGAGATTAGCGCGGCTACGAAGCTGCCGTCGGCCGGCATCCCGACCGGACCGCGGACCGTTTCGCCGCCGCTCGGCGTATGAGTCCAAACGGGTGTGGAGGAAGCGCCGCGGAAAAGTTTAACGTCGTTGGCGGCGCCGCCGGTGAAGCCGGCGCAGAAGGCGTCCTTGTCTCGGCCCGCGGCCGTGAAAACGCTCGCTCCGGCCTCGACTTCCCAATCGAAGTTGCCCGCGCCGGCGGTGCGGAAGAGTTGCGCTGCGCAGTCGTTCGTGGCCGAGCCGGCGAAGACGAACCGGCCGCCGTACCCAAATCGCGCCGTCGTTTGGTAAACGGTGTTGGCCTCGTTATGGGTCCAGAGGACTTCGGGCGGCGTGTCGACGTAGGGTTGGGGCAGGGGGCCGCCGAAGGGCGCGTCGGACGCCTCGGTCCGCGTGAATACGCCGTCCGCCGTTACCTCGAGCCAGGACCTCTCCGCGGCCGTTGCCCCGGCTGCCGCGCACAAAACAACCGACGCTATTAGGAAAGGTTTAAACGTTTTCATGGCTTTTACCTCCTATGGGTTGTAACCTTAGCGGCCTCGCTTACTTCGGCCAAGCCGTTTCATTCTACGATACTTACCGAATTACCACCATCTTCTTCGCCGCGCCCTCCCTTCCCGCCGTAAGGCGGTAAACGTATACGCCCGGCGCGAGGTCAAACGTTACCTCGAGCTCGTTCGCCCCCTCGGCGAAGGTCGCCTCGTGGCGCCAGACCTCGCGGCCTGCCAGGTCGTAGACGGCCAGCACGCCCGGGCCGGCCGCGGCCAGCGAGAACGCGAACGTCGTCCTCCCGGGCGTGGGGTTGGGGACGTTCTGGCGGAGCGCGAAGGCAACCGGCTTCGTCGGCAGCCGGACCTCCGCCGGCCCGAACGTCTCGCGGGCGCCGCTCAGGTCCACCGCCTCGAGCCAGTAGCGGTATTCGCCTTTCGGTTTGGCGGCCTCGTCGACGTAGCGATAAGGCGAACGCCCCGTTATTAGCTTCTCGTTGATTTTTGATTTTAGGCCGTCGCGTGCCGCGGCGACGCTCTCGCGGTAGAGGTTGAAGCCGGCGAAATCCTTCTCGGCCGACGTAGCCCACGAGAGCGCGACGCCCCGTTCCGCCGGCCGCGCGCGGAAGTAATCGAGGACGACGCCGACGTTGCACGTATTCTTCTGTAGCAGCCAAACATCCTTGTCGAAATATACCCAGTAGATTTCTTCGGGCAACGTAAACTCGAAGGTGTGTTCGCGGCCGTCGACCCATACGGTCTTCGTATATTCGTCGTCGCCGCGGGCGGCGAACGTGAGGTCCACCGGGCATTTGAACAGCGGCGTCAGCGGCGTTACTTGCTGGACTTGCTCTATCTTGACCTTTACCGTCTTGCCGCCGCCCGATTTGACCCAGGAATATTTAAACTCCGGATAGCCGGCTTTATATACCCATTGCTCGAAGAACCAGTCGAGGTCGGCGCCGTACGCTCTCTCGAATTCGTACTGGAGGTCGTCGGTTACGGCGGTTCCGTATTTATGCGCGGCGCCGTAGTCGTTCCAGGCGCGGTAGAAGTTTTCGTCGCCCACAAGCCGCCGCAACATGTGTAAGACCCACGCGCCCTTTTGATAGACGGTGGCGCTCCACGGGTACGTCGGGTCGTAGACCGAAAAGCGGCGCGACGCGTCTTCGCGGAAGTAACTGTCGGCGTACGAGCGCATGTGGTCGCGGAACGCGGCGTCGCCGTAGCGGTACTCCGTGTAGAGCGCGTCGGCGTAACTGGCCTGGCCCTCGTTCAACCATAAATCCTTCCACGTGCCGCAGGTGACCATATCGCCCCACCAGGAGTGGGCGAGCTCGTGGGCGAGGAGGTGGTCGCCGTTGTGGTGGGGGCCTATGTAGCTGGCGCGGATGAAGGTGCAAGTCTGGTTCTCCATCCCGCCGAAGTTGGTCATATCCACCGCGGCCACGCCGTACTTCTCGGCCTTGAACGGGTAGTCGCCGAACTTGGCGGCGAAGCAGTCGAGCATGTCGAGCTGGTGTTCGAAGAAGGTGGGCGCCGCGCCGGCCTGGTTCCCATATACGAAATAATTGACCGGCATACCGCGCCAGGTCTGGTTGAAGCTGGTATAGTATTCGGCGCACGCGATGGCGACGAGGTAGGTGGCTATGGGGTAACGTTCCACCCAGTGGAAAAGGTTGGTATCTTCGCCCGCCGGCCCGCTCCAAGCGAGGAGGCCGTTGGAGGCCGCGTACCAGTCGTCGCGGACCGTTAGGTAGAGCTCGACGCCGTCGTCGGCCTTGTCGGCCGGGCGGTCGTTGCAGGGGAACCAGTTCCGCGAGTAACTCATCTCGGTGGAGGTGAAGACGCCGCCGGTCGTGAAGAAGAAGCCGTTCCCCGGTTTGCCGTCGTATTCGACGTCGACGTCGAAATCCTCATCTTTCGCCATAGGTCGCTCGAGCGTGACCGTAAGCACATTGTTATTGTGGGTGAACGCGAGCGTTTTGCCGGCCCGGGCGACGCGGGTAACCTTGAGCAGCGTCGTAAAGTCGAACGAGAACGTCGTGAGCGACGCTTCCTTGCTTCGTACGCGCGTCGTCGTCTTCGCGTACACCGTAAGCGCCTCGTCGTCGATGGTCATCGTGATGGTGTATTTGCGGACGTCGTAATTCGCCGACGCCTTCGACGGGAGCAGCGGCCCCCTAGCCTGGGGTTCGAAGAGGTGGCCGTAGAACAGCTCGTCCTGCGCGCCGGGGAGATATGGGGGCGGAGGGCCGGCTGCGGCGGCCGCGGCGGCCGTGGATACGAACGCTATTAACAATGTTCTAAACCCTGACATGAATTCTCCGTAATTAGTCAAGCATTATTTACCGGGTGCGATTTGGTTCGCACACTACGATTATAGTTTAAATATGGGAATTGTTCCAATATGAAAGTCGAGCCGCCGGACGACGGCGCGGTAGGATGTGATTTTTAAATAAATCCGGCTAAGGCGCCGCGTTTTCAGTAGCCGTTTCGGCTTGCGGTTACGACCCGGTCGACTACCGCGGCGGTCGGGTGTACGGCCAGGTAAACAAGTGCGACGAGTGGGGCGTGGGCCCAAAAGAGGGTGGCGAGAGCGCAAAGTACTATAACGGCCGTACGCGTCCCCTTGCTCGCGAGCGTGGGCCTGGCGGGAAGCTTCAGGCCCAGCTCGCCCGCTCGAGCGCCCGAGTAACTGACTAGATTCGAGGCGACGACGGCGACGAAGCCGAGCGCGAGCACCGCCGGCAAATAGACGGCGGACGGCAGCGGCGTCCGAACGAGATATATTATCGTTCCGAGTACCATCGCGCCGTCGACGACGCGGTCGAGCACCGAGTCGAGGAGCGCGCCGCCCGGGCTCGACGTACCTCTCAGGCGCGCGAGCTGGCCGTCCACGCCGTCGAGGATTTGCGCGGCGGCGGCGACGACGCCGGCCTGCCACCCGTAGCCCAGCGCGAGGACGACGCCGGCGGCGGTACCGGCTAGGGCCGACGCGGCCGTCGCCATCCACGGCCTTGCCCCCGGAACGCGGTTGAGTATTAAACTGACGGGCGCGCTGAGGTAGCGCTTTATCCACCGGAGGACGAAGCGGTCGGTCGCTTTATTGCGCCAGTCGAGCGGCCGGCCGTCCCAGGATATATTGGAGTTGTCCACGTTGGCGTTTTCCCGGTTCATTTAACGCGCGATTATCCGGCTTTGACGGCTACGATTAAGACCGTACAGGCGAGCTCGCGAACGAGCGGCAGCCGCTCGAGGAGACTTTCGACTCCTTGCATTATTCTTAATAGGGCGTCCGGCGTATATTTCAACGCGAACAGGAATTTTCTAGTCGCGACGACCGTGAAGGCCGCGTCCTCGAGCAACGTCCGGAGATTCCTTTGCGGGATGGGGAGGTGGTAGCTGTGAGGATGATACGATGCTCGGCCTACGTCGGGAGTAGGGTAGTGCATGAAAGGTAAAAGGCGTCGTAACGAACGTGATTTATACAATAACCTTTTCCCTATTTCGACGAAGGAGTTGTAGTTAGGGGTCGAGAGGACCAGCGCTCCGCCCGGAGAAATCACGCGGGCCATTTCGGCGAACGCGCTGCGTCGGTCCCCCTCGAAAACGTGCTCGAGCATCTCGACGGCGGTAACGGCGCGGAAAGTCGAAGGCCGGAAAGGTAACCGCGAGACGTCGGCGTTAATTAATCCGACTTTGAGGCCGTTCGCTTCGCCGATGCATCGCGCGGCGTAAAACCCGCCGTCGACGAGGTCGATTCCGACGGGCCGGAACCCGCGCCGGCCCAGCAACGCGAGCCCAAGCCCCGCCCCGCAACCGACGTCGAGGACCGGCTGCCCCGGCGCGGCCGGGACGCGGTCGATAACCGCCGTCAGCCGCCGGCGCGAAATATAACGCCGCACCCGCGAGCCCAAGTACCAGTATTTCAGTAAATCCGGCGTCTTACCCGGCGGTATGGACGGCGGGATTACCAGCTCCCCGTATTTCGTATCGCCCTCCATCGCATCCTACCCTCGGTCGTTTTCGGTTTTTAAACAAAAAACCCGCGGGCGAGCGCCTCATAATCGGGGCGTTCGCCGGCGAGGTACGCGTTTACGGCGCGCTCGGCCAGCGGCAGCGCGAACTCGTCGAGGAAGCGGCGGACCGCTTCTTCGTCGTAGGGGACGCTGCCGTCGGCGTCGCGGTAGTTTTGGCTCAGGATGCACTCGAGCTGGCCCGCGCTCTCGCGCCCCTCCGCACCGACGATTTCCTCGATTTCGGCTCCCGACGAGACGTGCCGCAGCGGCAGCAACAGCTCGACGCCGAAGCGCGCGAGGAGCTCGACGTACGCGTCCAACGTTATCGGTATCTGGTTGAGCTTGACGAGGCCGCCGTGGTTCTCCCGCTCGCCGGCGACGACGACGCGGCATCCCGTCATCTTCGCGAGCGGGATGCGGAGCGCGTGCAGATAGACGTGGCAGCCGATGCACGGCGTGTAGAAGCCGAAGCGCCGGTACAGGGCGAGGACGTACCGGCCGCAGAGCAAGCGCCACAGCTCGGGCGCGCCCATAACGACGGGCTCCAGCACTTCCGCGCCGGCCGCAACGCCGCGAAGCCGCTCTTGCAAATATTCTATTTTTTCGAAGGGTAGTCGCCAGTCGCCGAACTCGGTCCCGGTGTAGGCGATGGTGGGGAGGAAGAAATCGTAACCGCCTTCCGCGGCGGCGCGTACGGCCGCGGCCAGGCTGTCGGGGCCCGCGATCTCGACTACGGCCGCGTTGGCCGCGGCGTGCAGTCGCTCCACCGTTTCGGCCGGGAGCATCCACGCCGGGAAGGCCGTTACGAGCTCGGCCCTTTCTAATAGGATTTCGCGGTAACGCGGGTCCATAAAGGCGCCCTTTTATCTCGAGTTCGATTATAAGTAACGGCGCGCGATTTCGCAAACAGAGCTTTTACGCACTTTAGCGCCGCGTTCACCACGTAAGGAAAAAATACACCAGGACGTGGCCTACGAAGCCGGGCCAGATGCTGCCGGTCCGGCGGCGGAGCGCCAGGCTGAGAAAGCTGACCGCGAGGGTTAGGCCGATGAAGGTCGCCGCCTCGAGCGCTTTCAAGCCGGGGACGAGCGGCGCGTACCAGGCCGTGCCGGCCAGCGCCAAAACCACGACCAGCGCGTGTTTCACGGCCGCGGGCGCCCGGGGCCCGGCTATAGCCGTCGCGAAGCCGTATATGAACCCCGGCCACAGCAGCTCCCACGCCAACGGCCCGAGCGTGAAGAAGAGCGGCCCGTTTCCCGCGAACGGGCTCGAGTAGAACGGCCTGACGTGGTTAACGGCCACCGCGGCCGCGGCTAAGGCGGCCAGCCCCAGGTATCCGTAGACGAGCCGGGCGGTTCCTTTCATCCGGGGGATGCCTACGCCGGCGAAGCGGGGTAGCACGAAGGCGCCGACGCCCAGAACGAAACAGTGGATGATGTCTCGTACGGCGTCGCCGTTAATAACGCCCGATTGGTAGAAGCGCAGGCCCCGCGCCCACGCGTACGCGGCGACGCGCCACACGGCGTAGCCGTACGCGAGCGCGGCCGCGAGGAGCGCGGCGACGGCCAGCGCCCGGGCGAGGGCGGCGGCGTATTCCCGGAAGGACCTCGAGCCGTGGCCTGCGTTCACGTCGTGATTTTATAATATAATGGGCTCGGGTTGCAAATGATACGTGAAGGGGGGTTAAGAACCGGTCATCCGGTTCGCGAGTAAAAGGCGGCCGAGTTTTAACTTGACTTGGAGTCGCGTTTTTGTATATTATGTACGCGCCAAGCTGCGGTAGCTCAGTTGGTATTCTTATAGGACATATTGAAAGCCGCTATTCAGATATTCGTATATCAAACTATCGCTTTTTACTTGACATCCAGGAGGACTTCTGTTATTTTATAAAAAGGTAGCCATGGTACGATCATGGCATAAAAAAGATAATCTCCCCATTACTGCTTAGCAGTGGTGGGTAATAAACTCCCCGCCGCTACACGTTAGCGGCGGGTTTTAGCTAGGAGGGAAGATAAAATGGAACGCGTATTCATCTTTATCGACGGAAGTAATTTCTACCATAATCTTAAATCGATAAATCGAAATACTAATATTAATTTCGCAAAATTCGCGGCTAAAATTACGCGAGAAGTTGGCCAGAAACTGGGACGACAGGTCCTCCTTCGAAAGGTATATTATTACAATGCGCCTATTGATGCGAGCACGGATCCCACTGGCGCTAGCAAACAACAAAGATTCTTCAATAGACTAAGTTTTATTACGAATTTCAAGGTAAAACTCGGTAGGCTAGAACCGCGTGATGTTAAATGCCCGATATGCAAGGGGAACGCGGAAATAGTATGCGCAGCTTGCGGGCAAAAAACTACCACGAGATATGAGGAAAAAGAGGTTGATGTTACTCTTGCGGTAGACATGCTGTCGTTCGCGCGGAACAACTTACACGATATCGCCGTTTTGGTTAGCGACGACGGAGACTTCGCCTCGGTTTTGAAAGAATTAGAATACATGGGGAAGGTAACGGTATTCGCTGGTTTTCATGACACGGGCGCACTCAGGGACGCGTCGGACGTTTTTATCAGGCTAAATCGGCAATTCTTTCAAGGTATTTAAAACCGTTTCCCCAAGCTCAAAACGGATTCCTTTTCACCGCTTTCCTCGACTGGGAAGCGGTATTTTATTTTAACCCTTCTTCGTCCTACCGTAAGCCTTCATCTCGGCGATCGTCAGCGCTCCGAGTTCGCGTCGTTCGGCGAAGTTTTGAAATCGTAGACAGCCGGGTGAGGCCTAAGGACTCGGTAACGCGTACCAGCCCCAAGGCGGCTCCCGTCCTTCGGGCGCGTTAGGCTGAATCGCTTCACGCGTTTTCGTTTGACTTAGCTTATTATATATGATAAAAAATGCTTTGACAAGCCGCGGTAGCTCAGTTGGTAGAGCACTGGACTGAAAATCCAGGTGTCGCCGGTTCGACTCCGGCCTGCGGCAAATATATATGTCTATGCGTGATGGGAATAGATTAGTATCCGCGGCCGCGGCTGCGGCCTTTATTGCGTTAACGTCAGGGACTACCGCCGCCTTCGCCGAAACCATCGACTTCTCCGGCTACCTCTACGACGAGCGGACCGAGGTTCGCTTCGACGTCTACTCGGAAGAGCAGCTCCTCGACGTAACGTTCACGTACCCGGCGACGGCCGACTTCCACGTCAAGGTCCTCGGCCAGGGCCGCAAGGAGCTGGGCGACTTCGCGCTGGCCGAAGGGCCGGTGATACAGCTCAAGGGCGGCGGCAAGTTCACTTTCGTCGTGTATACGGAATCGGGCGGGGGCGCGTGGACCGCCTTCTACGAACGTTAACCCCGAATGGAAGGAAGCAGCGATGAAAAAGATGGCGTGGTTACTGGCCGCGGTGGTGGCGCTCGCGGCGGCGGCGTACGCCCTCGACGGAAGCGTCAGCGGTTATATTAAAGATAATACCGACGAGGACGAATTCGCCGTCTTAGCGGACTCGGGCGACGTCGACGTCGTCTTCGATTGGCCCGATGGAACCGAATTCTGGGTTACGGTCTACGGCCGGAACCACGACGAACTGAACGACTTCGACCTGACCGAAGGCGATACCATCAATTTGAGCGGCGGCGGCCTCTTCTTCCTCGAGGTGTACAGCGCAAGCGGCTCCGGCGCCTGGGCCGCGGCGTGGTCCGACACGGACTAAGTATTGACGCCAGGATAGCTCAGTCGGCCAGAGCAGCTGATTCGTAATTAGCAGGTCGCGGGTTCGAATCCCGCTCCTGGCTTAACAAAACCCCCTGAGTAATCAGGGGGTTATGTTAATTCGGAATCGGAGGGAGACGAATTAGCGGGGATTTCCGGCCGTACTCGGGCCGGTATCGCGGCGAGGCGCCGGAACGCGGCATCTCGCTCTTTACGCCGCCGGAGCCGGGCGCCGACCCGACGCCGCGGTCGACGTGCAGGGCCGCGGGTTTTATTCGCCGCGTTGGGCTAAAACGCCGACGGGCCTTAACGCGCCGGGTTGCGAGCCGTTTAATATCGGCGTTTAGAGTGCTTGACATTTAGCCGCCGGTTATTTAATTTTAACTTGCCGCCTCGAGTTCCGCTCATTAAACGCCGGCGGCGATACGATATGGTTGGCAAGTCGAAAGCGAGAACCTCCCGGTTAGCGCGAAGCCGCGTGCTTATCGAGGACTATTACGAGCTTTCCCACCAGGTCCTGCGTTTGGGAAACCGCGGCGTGCCGCGGGGCGAGTTCCTGCGGGAGGCGTTTTCGTTACTGCTCGGGTTCTCAGGTTGCGACGCCGTCGAGTTCCGGTTGCGCGACGGCGATTTTTGCTACTACGCGGAGATGGTCGGCGAACCGAGCCGCAATTTCCGATTCGGTATCATAGACCGCGTCGCCGAGGATGACGGGAAAATCCTCCCGTGCGTCGCCGACGACGCGCCGACCGAAAGGCTATGCCGAGACGTTCTAAGGGGCCGGCTCGCGGCCGGCCAACCGTGTTTGACCGAGAAGGGAACGTTCTGGACCGGCGGCGCGGGCGAAACGTTGGTAATGGGGTCTTCCGCGGACGGCGAGACCTCGGCGGCGCCCTATCTTATCGGCGGCGATTACGAGTCGCTTATCGTCGCTCCGTTCGCCGTGGGGGTAGGGGACATCGGCGTCCTCCTCCTCAAATCGCGGCGGAAGGATTTCTTCGGCCGCGCCGAAGCGGAACTCTTCGAGGGCGTCGCGCAGAACCTCGGCGTCGCGGTCGCCGACCGCCGCACCCATTGGAAGCTCCGCGAGCGCGTCAAAGAGATGACGTGCCTTTACAAAATAGCCGAGACAGCCTCGCGTCCCGGGATTTCTGCGGAGGAAGTGTTCCGGAAGATCGTGCGGCTGCTACCCCCCGCCATGCAATACCCGGATATCACGATCGGGAAGATCGTGATCGACGGCGCGGTGTACGCGACGGAGGAGTTGGAAGACACGCCGTACAAACTATCGGCGGATATCTTCGTCCACGGCGAAAAAAGGGGCGCGCTCGAGGTACAGTACAAGGAAGCCAAGCTGGATTATGAACCGGGCGTTTTCTTGCAGGAGGAACAGAACCTCCTCGACGCCGTCGCGCGTCAGATAGGTTTGATTATCGAAAATCGCCTCGCGGAGGAGGAACGCGCGCAGCTTCATGAGCAGCTCTGGCACGCGGACCGCCTGGCGACGATAGGCCAACTCGCGGCCGGCATCGCCCACGAGCTCAACGAACCTCTCGCCAGCGTGCTGAGCTTCGCCGAGCTGTTGAAGGAAGACCCGGGCCTTTCGGCGCAGGGGGCTAAGGATTTGGGGAAAATTTTAACGGCGACGCTTCGCGCTCGCGGAATCGTAAGGCAACTCCTCTTTTTCGCACGCGAGGTCCCCACGATAAAGCAAGCCGTGGACGTCGGCGACGTCGTAGAGGAAACGCTCTCGTTGCTCCAATCCCGTTTCGGCAAAGAGAGCGTCGAGTGCGAGTTTAGACTCGCCTCCGACGTCCCGAAGATCGTAGCCGACCCGGCGCAGCTCCACCAAGTCGTTATTAACCTTCTGGTCAACGCGTTCCAGGCGATGCCGGACGGGGGGAAGTTGACGATAAGTACGGGGGCGAACGGCGAATACGTCTACTTGGCGGTAGAGGACACGGGCGTCGGAATGAGCGAGGAGATAAAGAGGAATATTTTCCTCCCGTTCTTTACGACGAAGGAGGTGGGTCAGGGAACGGGCTTGGGATTGCCGGTCGTTCACGGGATCGTAACCGCGCACGGCGGGTCGGTCGCGGTGGAGAGCGAACCGGGAAAGGGCTCGCGGTTCGAAGTCCGCCTCCCGCTCCGGCCTGCCGGAAATCAAAAGGAAAGCGACGACGATGGTCAACGACGATAAACCGCGGCTCCTGGTAGTAGACGACGTACCCGAAATCTTGGAGGCGTTGCAGCGGAAGCTTGCGGCCCGGGGGTACGCGGTGTTTACGGCGCCCGGCGCCCCGGAGGCGATAAAGCTTCTCGACGAGACGGCCGTCGACCTCGTGATTACCGACATGAAGATGCCGCGCGTGAGCGGCCTGGAATTAATCAGGTACGTACGCGAGAATCTTCCCGACACCGAGGTCATGATGATTACGGCGTATGCCTCCGTTCCCGACGCGGTGGAGGCGGTGAAGACGGGAGCGGAGGAGTACTTGGCGAAGCCGTTCACCGACGAGGAGTTATTAACGGCCGTAAGCCGCATACTCGAGAAGCTGCGCGCGCGTCGTATGACCGAGCGCCTCCCGCGTCCCGGGGACCTCTCGCGCTACGGCCTGGTGGCCGAATCGAAGGTGATGCACAAGGTCTTCCAGGACGTCGAGAAGGCCGCGGCGACGAACGCCACCGTATTAATAACGGGAGAGAGCGGGACGGGCAAGGAACTCGTCGCCCGGGCGACCCATTACGCCAGCGACCGGGCCGCGGCGCCGTTCGTACCGGTGAACTGCGGCGCCGTCCCGCAAGAGCTGCTCGAAAGCGAGCTCTTCGGCCACGTCAAGGGCGCCTTCACCGGGGCGCGGGATACGCGGGCCGGCTTCTTCCAAACCGCGGACGGGGGGACGATCTTCCTCGACGAGATCGCCGAAACCAACTTGTCGATGCAAGTGAAGTTGTTGCGCGTGCTGCAAGATAAGAACGTCTACATGGTCGGTTCGCGGCGGCCGCACAAGGCCGACGTGCGCATTATCGCCGCTTCGAATAAAGACCTCCTGCACCTCGTAAATAAGGGCGCGTTTCGCGACGACCTCTATTACCGCCTCGCCGTGATCACGATCGACATCCCGCCGCTTCGCGAACGGGGCGACGACATACTCCTCCTCACGAACGTATTCGTCGACAAGTACTCGGGCGAATTGGGCAAAACGCCCCTCCGCCTTTCCGATAAGGTAATCCAAGTTTTCCGGGAGTATAACTGGCCGGGCAACGTCCGTGAGCTGGAGAACGTGATCCAGCGGCTCGTCGCGATGACGGATGCGGAGGAAATCGACGTTCCGGACCTCCCGTCGCTCATGCGGCACCGGACCGTACGGGAGGTCAACCTTACCCGGCCGCTGGAGGAAGTGGAGGTAGAGTATATCCAGAACGTTCTCGCCTCCGTCGGCGGCAACAAGACGGAGGCCGCCGAGGTCCTCGGGATCAACCGAAAAACATTAGCCCAAAAGCTCAAGAAATCCGAGGGATATGGCGATAGTACGTGACGTTGGGCGAGTAAAAATTACGCAACGTCCCTGAATTACCCGGTTCAAGAACCGGTTTTAAAAGGCGGCCCGGATAGGCCGCCGTTTTTTTGCGACCCGGAAAGAACCTAATAGCCTTATTTTACAGGACTTACGCGTCGGCGGTCGGGGGGCGTTTTACTTTGTGAAAATTGGCACGAGTTTTGCACATTATTAATAGCGGAAGATCCTGTTAGCGGACCTTAATAACGAGGCAAAGGAGAACGATATGGCCCGCACCAAAGGGAAAGTAGCGGCCGGGATTGGCGAGAGGGTTGTAGCCGAGGGCACCGCGGAATACCTCGGGATTTGTTCCACTTGCAACGCCGCTCCCCATTGCGCCCATAGGATTCGCAACCCCGGCGTCGCGATTTGGGATTGCGAGGACTACGACGACTACGTCGATATCAGCAGTACCGAGATTAACGGCGGCCTTTCGGAGGTCGTACCGCTTCCGCGGAAGTCGCACCGCCCGGAATTTGACGCCATCGAATACCAGGGTTTATGCAAAAACTGCGAAAGACGCGACGAGTGTAATTTCCCGCGGCCTACGGGAGGCGTGTGGCACTGCGAGGAGTACGAGTAACGAAGGCCGACACCTCGCCGAACGCGGCCTCTCGTCGAGGCGCGACGTCGACGTAATTAGGAGGCGAAATGCAACTCACGAAGACGCACGCGAGTGGGCGTGGAGCGGCGGTCGACACCTCCCGCGGGATATGTACGACCTGCATTCACGCGCCGACGTGCGCCCACCGGTTGAAAAACGCGGAGGTCACGATCTGGGAGTGCGACCTCTTCGAGAGCTACGAGGCGCCCCGGCTGTACGAGGCCGTGGAGACGCACCTCGGCCGGCGGGGCGCGATTATGGCGATGCTGGAGGAGATCCAAAGCAAGTACGGGTATCTCCCGGCGGGTGGCCTCAAGGTCGTGGCCGAAAAGACCGGCGCCTCGCTCGTAGATATTTACGGCGTCGCGACGTTTTATAAATCCTTCAGCCTCCGACCCCGCGGTAAGCACCTGGTATCGGCGTGCTTGGGAACGGCGTGCCACGTGCGCGGAGGGCCGGCCGTCGCGGGGGAGTTCGAGCGCCAACTCGGCGTCGCTCCCGGCGAGACGACGCCCGACCGCGAGTTTACCCTCGAGACGGTCGCGTGCCTGGGCGCGTGCGCGTTAGGCCCGATCGTCGTGGTCGACGGCCATTACTTCTCGCACGTCTCGCCGACCAAGGTTAAACGGATCCTCAGGCAAACGCGAGAGGGGCTCGACAAGGTGGAGGTCAAGAAGGACAAGCGGATCTTCCCGATTCGAGTGAATTGCCCGCGATGCAACCACGGCTTGATGGACTCCGAAGCCGAGATCGACGGCTACCCCTCGATCCGGGTAACGATGTCCTTCGGCCGCGAGCACGGGTGGCTCCGGCTCTCCAGCCTCTACGGCAGCTACAGGGTCGAATCCGAATACGAGATCCCCGAAGACGCCGTCGTCAACTTCTTCTGTCCGCATTGCCACGCGGAGCTGCGGGGTCCGGCGGCGTGCCCGGAGTGCGGCGCGCCGATGGTCTCCATGATCGTCCGCGGCGGCGGCGTCGTCCAGATCTGCTCGCGGCGAGGTTGCAAGTGTCACATGTTGGACGTCAACGGCGTTAACATATAAGCGGGTTGCGGCAGGGAAGGCCGTCGTTTTACCCGCGCCACTTAAGGACGAGAGCAGGAACGGATATGCAGCGACTTACTTCCGTCGAAGATTTCGAGGAACTCCGGGGGCGGTTGGAGAGCGACCGGGACCCCGCATTTCCGACTATCGTTATCAACGCCGGGACTTGCGGCCAGGCCAGCGGCGCCAACGACCTCATTCGCATCGCCAAGCGCGACATTTTGAATAAGGGTTTGGCGGAAAAAGTGCATCTCCGCATCACGGGGTGCCACGGCTTCTGCGAGATGGAGCCGTCGGTGCTGCTCGAGCCGGGGGGCATCTTTTACCCTCGCGTCGGCTTGGACGATATGTCCCGGATCGTGGAGGCCGTACCGGCGGGCGAAGTTTTAGAGGACCTGTTGTACGAGGACCCGGCGACCGGCGAGAGAATCGCGGGCGAACAAGACGTCCCGTTCTTCCGAAAGCAGGTCCGTACGCTGCTGGGCCAAAGCGAAAAGATCGACCCGATTCGGGTTTACAATTACGTCGAGAACGGCGGGTACGGGGCTTTCGTTGAAGTCCTGAAGCGGGGCGACCGCGGGTGGACGGTCGAAGAGGTCAAAGCCTCGCGGCTCCGGGGCCGGGGAGGCGCGGGTTTCCCCACGGGGTTGAAGTGGGAGATGTTGGCGGCGCAGCCGAACGGCCGCGGCAAGTTCGTGGTGTGCAACGCCGACGAAGGTGACCCGGGCGCCTATATGGACCGCAGCCTGTTGGAGGGCAATCCCCACGCCATCATCGAGGGGATGCTCATCGGCGCTTTCGCCACGGGCGCCGACCGCGGCGTCGTCTACGTCCGCAACGAGTACCCGCTGGCGATTAAGCACCTCGTTATCGCGCTGCGCCAGGCCCGCGAACTCGGCCTATTGGGAGATAACATCCTCGATTCCGGGTTTTCGTTCGACCTCGACCTCGTGCGAGGGGCGGGCGCGTTCGTATGCGGCGAGGAGACGGCGCTCATGCGCTCGATCGAGGGCAAGACGGGCGAACCGCGGCAGCGGCCGCCGTACCCGGTGGAGAAGGGCATCGACGGCAAGCCGACGGCCATAAACAACGTCGAGACCTGGGCCAACGTCCCGGTACTTTTCCGGAAGGGCGCCGCGGCGTTCGCCCGGGTCGGCACCGAGAATAGCAAGGGTACTAAGATCTTCAGCCTGGTGGGGAAGGTCAAAAACACCGGCCTGGTCGAGGTGCCGATGGGGATTACGCTTCGCGAGGTCGTCTACGACATCGGCGGCGGCCCGTCGGGTAAGGCGCCGGTCAAGGCCGTCCAGACGGGGGGCCCCTCCGGCGGCTGCATCCCGGCGTCGATGTTCGACCTGCCGATAAGCTACGACAGCCTGGCCGAGGCCGGCTCCATCATGGGCTCGGGCGGTATGATCGTCATGGACGAGAACACCTGTATGGTGGACGTCGCCCGGTACTTTATGAACTTTTTAAAGGACGAGTCCTGCGGCAAGTGCTTCACCTGCCGCAAGGGTACGCAGCGTATGTACGAGCTCCTCGACGACATTACGCGCGGCGAGGGGACGCCGGAGCACCTCGAGCTGCTTGGGGAGCTCGGCGAGGCCGTCAAGGATACGACGATGTGCGGCCTGGGCCAGACGGCGCCCAACCCGCCGCTGTCGACGCTTCGTTACTTCCGGGAGGAATACGAGACGCACGTGCGCGACGGCAAATGCCCGGCGGGCGTGTGTAAGGGACTTATCTCGTTCGCGATCGACCCGGAACGCTGCACCGGGTGCGGCGCGTGCGCCAAGGTGTGTCCCGAGGGGGCGATCGCCGGCGAGCCCGACGAGCCGTTTACGCTCGATTCCGAGAAATGCAATAGATGCGGCTCGTGCTACGAGGTGTGCCAACACGAGGCGATCGTAAAGGCGTAGCGCCGGGTCGCCCCGCCCGTAAATAAACCCGCAGAACGGCGAGGAAGAAAAAGTAATGGTGAAACTCACGGTCAACGGCTTGCCGGTGGAAGTGGAGGAAGGAACGACGCTGTTGGAGGCCGCCCGGTTTTACGGCTTCCCCGTCCCGACGCTCTGCTACAAAGAGGGGCTGTCACCCTACGGCGCGTGTCGGCTCTGCGTCGTCGAGGTAGGCGAGGGGCCGCGGGCGAAGCTGGTATCCTCCTGCACGTACCCGGCGCAAGAGGGCCTTAAAGTCCGCACCGCCTCCGAACGCGTACTCCGGGCCCGGCGGATGGTCATCGAGCTGCTCCTGGCGTCGTGCCCGCAGTCGAAGATTATACAGGACATCGCCTCGGCCCACGACGTGCGGCGACAGCGCTTCAAGCAGGAGTACGAGGACTGCATCATGTGCGGCCTGTGCGTGCGGATGTGCGAGGAGCAGATGATGGCCAAGGCCATCGGCTTCCGCGGCCGGGGAGAACGCCGCAGCATCGGTACGCCGTTCGACATCAAATCCGACGAGTGCCGGCTGTGCGGCGGCTGCATCTACATCTGCCCCGCCTGCCAGCTCCGTTGTACGTATACCGAGCCGGAGAAGGCGATATGCGGCGGGTGCGCCAACCTCGCGCCCCCCTGCATCGAAAAAGAGCAGTTCCACGATATGATGTGTTATATGGACCCCTGCGTCGCCTGCGAGATCGATAAGGAATAAATTTCGGAAAGGAGTTATGCGAAGATGTCGTTGTCCAGGATAAACGCTTCGGCCGCCACGCTGACCAAGAACCGAACCGAGGATTCCATCGTCCCGGCCTCCGGGATGTGCGTCACGTGCGTAGACGGCTGCATCGGCATGTGCGAGATCGGCAAGTCGGCCTACCGCGGCCACGAGGTCATCTACCCGCAGCCGTTCGGCGTCATAACCACCGCCGCGGAAAAGGCCTATCCCGTGGATTACTCGCATTTCAACATCATGGGAACCGCCGTGGGCGCGCACGGCGTGGAGGCCGACAGCGACAAGGCTATTTTCCCGGCGGTCAACACCGAGGTCCGGCTGGGCCACGACGATGGCCTTAAGTTCCGGCTGCCGATTATGATCCCCGGCATCGGTTCGACCAACATCGCCAAGAACAACTGGGAAGGGTTGGCCATCGGAACGGCGTTGGCCGGGACCGGCCTCACCATCGGCGAAAACGTCGTCGGCATGGACCCGGAGAGCAAGATCAAAAACGGCCGCGTCGTAGATACGGTGGACCTCAAACGGCGCGTAGCGCTGTTCACGGACAACCAGCGCGACGGTTACGGCGCCATCGTCGTCCAGGCCAACATCGAGGACACGCGCCTGGGCGTCCAGGAATACGCTATAGAGAAGCTGGGGGCGCAGTGCGTCGAGCTCAAGTGGGGCCAGGGCGCCAAGGATATCGGCGGCGAGGTCAAGGTTCGCGACCTGAAAAAGGCGCAGCTTCTGTACGAGCGCGGCTACATCGTCCTTCCGAACCCCACCGACCCGGACGTTATCCAGGCCTTCGAGCGGGGGGCCTTCAAGGAGTTCGAGCGACACTCGCGCGTCGGCATGGTGACGGAGGAATCGTTCGCCGGCCGCGTGGAAGAACTGCGTAAGGCGGGCGCGAAATACGTTTTCCTGAAAACGGGGGCGTACCGGCCGGCGGACCTCGCCCGGGCCGTCAAGTTCGCCTCCAAATACAAGCTGGATCTATTGACGGTGGACGGCGCCGGCGGCGGGACCGGTATGAGCCCGTGGCGTATGATGAACGAGTGGGGCGTCCCGCCGGTTGAAATCCACTCGTTGTTGTACCGGTACGCGAAGCGGCTGGCCGACCGCGGCGAACACGTGCCGGCGCTGGCCGCGGCGGGCGGCTTCACCTTCGAGGACCAGATATTCAAGGCGCTGGCGTTGGGCGCGCCGTTCGTCAAGCTCGTCGGCATGGCCCGCGGCCCCATCGCCGCGGCGATGGTGGGCAAGACGATAGGCCGCACGATCGCGGAACATCAACTCCCGGTCTACGTCGAGCGGTTCGGCGATACGATAGACGAGATCTTCGTGACCGCGGCCGAGCTCCGCAAAGAACTCGGCGACGACGAGTTCGAGAAGCTGCCGCCCGGCGCCATCGGCCTGTACACCTACTACGAGCGCCTCGCCCAGGGATTGCGGCAGCTCATGTGCGGCAGCCGCAAGTTCGCGCTGGAGTACATATCACGCGACGACCTGGCGGCGCTAACGCCGGAGGCGGCCGCGATCAGCGGGATCCCGTACGTTATGGACGTCGATAAGGAAGAAGTCGAGGCGATCTTGGACGCGTAAATTACTTTAACAAGGACTCGGCAAAAGGGCGCCTGGACTTCCGGGCGCCCCGGTTTTTTTGAGGTAGAAAAAGGGGCTTTAGAGGCGATGCCGTTCCCGATACGGGCGTCGGCTTACTATACGACCCGACGCCGGGCGAAAAAATTCCCTCGCGAGAGGGGTTTTATTTACCCGCGCGTTAAGCGCGTTATTTCCTCCTCAAGACGATATTAATTACCTCTCTAACCTCGGGCGCGCCGAAAAGCCGGGCGAGGAGTACGTACGCCGGAACCGCGGTGGCCACGATAGCCAGTAGCGCGCCGGCCTGGGGCAGCGTCGCCGCCGGAACGTAGCGCCCGAGGGCGACCCGGGCGAGCACGAGAAACGCGGCCAGAAGGACGCTCGCGCCGCCGAAGCGCGCGCCCGCGACGGCGATCCGCCTGAATCCTATCGGGCCCACCGCCCGGCGCAAGCGGTGGAGGAGATAGGCCAGCGTGCAGGTGGTCGATATCGAGATCGCGAGGGCAATCCCGGGCCCTTTGAACAGTAAGGCCAAGACGACGGCGAAGATCAGGTTGCTAACCAGCGCCACGACGCCGCCCCGTATCGGTTCTTTGGGGAGCTTGAGGGCGTAGAACGCCGGCGTCACTATTTGCATCCCGACGAAGGCGAAGAGGCCGACGGCGAAGGCGCCGAGGATGACCGACGTGGCGGCGGCGTCCGCGGCGGTGAACGCGCCGCGCTCGTAGATGACCCGTACCAGCGGCTCGCCCAGGACGATTAGCCCCGCCGTCGCCGGCAGCGATATGAAGAGCGACGCCCGCAGCGCGAAGGATAGGAGGTCTTTAAAGGTTTCTATTTCGCCGCGCGCGGCGTGGCGGCTGATGCGCGGCAGCAGCGCGTTCGCGAGCGAGAAGCCGAAGACGCCCATCGGGAACTGCAACAGCCGTTCGGCGTACATAATGAACGATACGACGCCGACGCCGACGAACGAGGCCGCGGCGGTGCTGATTAACAGGTTGATGCGGATGACGCCGATGGAGAACAGCGCCGGGACCATCAAAATCCCTACTTTTTTGATCGCCGGGTGGCGGAAGTCGAAGCGCGGCCGGAAGCGAAAGCCGACTTTGCGTAGGCTCGGGACTTGTATGAGAACCTGCGCCACGCCGCCCGCCAATACGCCGACCGTAAGGGCGTATATCTGCTCTTGAGGGGTTTCGCCGAAGAGGGGAACCAGGATGAAAAGCGAGCCGAGCGCGAAGACGTTCATCACTATGGGCGCGCACGCCGGGACGGCGAAGCGGTAGAACGAGTTCAGAATTCCCATCGCGAGCGCCGACGTCATCATAAACAACATGTAGGGAAGCATTAAGCGGGCCAGGCTGGCGGATAGGCCGAAGGTCGCGGCCTGGCGTACGAACCCCGGCGCGATTACGGCGACGACGGCCGGCATCGCCAGGACCCCTAAGATAACGGCGATGACGACGCACGTGAGGAATAGGGTGTAGAGGGATTGCGCGAAGCGGAACGCGCCGTCGCGGCCTTCCCGCTCGAGCTGCTCGGTGAATACCGGGACGAAGAAGGCCGACATCGCGCCCTCGCCCAGCAGGCGCCGGAGGAGGTACGGTATGACGTACGCGATGCGGAAGGCGTCCGTGACCCAGTTGGCGCCGAAGATGCCGGCGAACGCTATTTCGCGCGCCAGGCCGAGGATGCGACTCGCGACGGTGGCGACGCCGATTACGCCGGCGGCGCGGAAGAAGCGGCCGCGGCCGTTCTCTTCCGGTTTTTTAATAACTTGCTCCGGGGCCACGATTATCTTAGGATTTGAGTATGGTGCGCGTTGCGTTGTTGGACCGCGACGGCGTCCTCAACCGGGACCGGCCCGATTATATCAAAAACGCGGCCGAGCTGGAGGTCTTCCCGTTCGCCCGCGCCGCGGTGGAGACGTTCAAGGCCGCCGGGTGGTTGGTCTACGTCGTGTCGAACCAGTCCGTCGTCGCCCGGGGGCTCGCCTCGCGGGCGGACGTAGACGCCGTGACCGCTAAATTGGCCCGCGAGGTCGGCCCGGTAGACGGC
>DATKVX010000077.1 GCA_035529855.1 bacterium | reverse complement strand
CGCGGGCGGCTTTTCTTTTGCTACTCCGGCGCTGCGCACGTTATATACGGCGCGATCTTTTCGACCGTCGCCGGGCCTATACCTTTTACTTTGGCCAGGTCTTCCGGCTTCTCGAACGGGCCGTGGCTTTCCCGGTACGCGACGACGCGCGCCGCGTACGCGGGCCCTATTCCCGGCAGCGCGCACAGCGCCGCGGCGTCGGCGGCGTTGACGTTGATTTTTTCGGGGGCGGCCGCCTCGGCCAACGCCGCAGCCTCGAGCGGCGGCTTAACCTCGGCGAGGTCGAACTCCGCCTCGAGCGGCTTCGGCGGCGGCGGCGCCCTCTCGCCCCGCAATACTTTAACCGCGGCGCCTACCGCGAGCGCCGCGACGAGGAAGATAAGGACGAGCCGTTCCTGGCTGGTTAGATGAAACAAGTTTACCTAAAACTGCACGTAGCTGCGGGGATTGTGGTGGGTTTGACGGCTTTTAGCGGCCTTACCGGCTGCCGTAAAGACGAATCTAGCCGGGTCGCCTTGACCCGGCCTACGAGCCACGAGTAGCGGCCGCGCATGAAGATGTAGATGTAGACGGCGCGGGGCATTTAAAACTTACTTAAGGATTTCCCGATCTCGATCCCGGCTTTTATCATATTATAAAACCACCATGCGGCCCATACGAAAGTAACGCCGGCGAGCATGATGTTGATGATGCCGAGGACGATTTTGGCCGAACGTTCCATGTACGTACCTTTTGCGATTTTTACGAACCAATTCGAGGCTATGTCGACGCAACGGAACAATACGTATACCGCTACGATCACAGCCAGGAAGTCAGCGAATAGCGCCATCCTTTTACCTCCGCGTTGAGACGGTTATTGTTAAGGTTCACCCCCACGTGCGTGGGGACGGTAATTTATTTCGCGGTTTAAGGGCGCCTTCGCGACGGAAAAAAGCCTAAAATCAATCGGCTTTTATTAAAATCCTGCTTAAATCCACCTTACAGGGACGGGATATAGAACAATTAAATTCCCACGTCTCTCCCGGTGCCAATCTGGTCGTGGTGTCATAAGCTATACCTTTAAGTTCCCCGTTAGGGTGTTGCGTGAACACTGTAACTGTAATGCTATTATACCTAAGGTCACCGTTATTGATAACCTTACCAACAACGGAATCTTCTAAAAGACCACTTTTCCACCTTACGTCCGTAATATCCAACGGGTATTTACCTACTTCGTATTCGTGAAGGCGGAACTCCACCGGCGCGACGGGAATTGTCGCGGTGTACTCTTCGGAAAATTGTGCCCACCACGCTTTAGGCCCCATAACGATTATCGGTGTCAAACCCGCGGCCAAGCAAAGGAGACCGAAGACCGCTACCGTTCCTACAGTTATTATTAAAACCAATTTCGATGTCTTACTCATTTCCGCTACCGCCTCAGTTAAGGCTTAACTACCATATCCTAATCGCCGCCGTTACTCGGCTTTTTCGGCGCCGCCGCCCGGGAACCGTTTTGCTCGCCAAATAGGACGTTGTAGGTGGCGTTACTATTGAACGGCGGGTCCAGATAGACGAGGTCCACCGACTCGTCGGCAACGTACCGCCGGAGAACGTCAAGGTTATCGCCGTAGTATAGGGTATTCATATAACTTATTTTTATTTACCCACGGTGCTACCAGCAATACCTGCTGCCAGGTTTCGCCCCGCGTTTTCAACGGGTGTCTTCCGCGGCGATAGCCGCATACCCGCTACCCGACAGTTATAGAGCGGGGCCTATTCCGGGTAGATCGTGATCGTCGCGCAGTCACTGTGGATTTCAGAGGAGGAGAGCTTCCCGGGTTTGTATTGCCAAATTGCCGAGACTTCGGCGGTAACCGTTTTGACGCCCTTGTGTTTTCGGGTACCGAGGAAAACGGTCAGGTCGTTTTGGATCCCGTCTTTGTTTAAATACCAGGAGGCGTCCGTACCGCCCGCGCCGGAGAAATCGACTTTGACATTCCTCAATGCGCCGATTTTAAATTCGATCGGCTTGATATCCACGCCGACGTCGACTTTTACCGGGAACGGCGGCGGCTTAACCTCGGCGAGGTCGAACTCCGCCTCGAGCGGCCTCGGCGGCGGCGGCGCCCTCTCGCCCCGCAATACTTTAACCGCGGCGCCTACCGCGAGCGCCGCGGCTAAAAATATAAAGACGAGCCGTTCTTGCTTAGTCAGGTAAATCAAGCCGACCTGGACCGCTCCTGCCCTTTCGCCTAATAAACCTCCGCTATCCGGTCCCGGTAGAACCGCCGTTATCGCAACTAATACCGCGTACTAGCCGTTGTCGCCGTTACCGCCGCTGGAGGCGTGCGATATCCGGTTTTCGATTTTGCTCAGCGCCGCGCGCATGGCCGGCGTGAAGAAACCGCTTCCGCCGATCAGCTCCATCGTTTTGAAGACGTGTTTCATCGCCAGCAGTTCTCTTCGGGTAAAAGCCGTGTCGCCGGCGCGCGCCTCGCGCAAAACGCGGTAGCCGTGGTCGTAGTATATGGGTACTAAGTCGGAGAGGTCGACGACGTCGCGGTAGATGGTCCGCTCGGAGACGCCCAACGTCTCCGCCAGTTCAGCCGCGCGATAGCCCTTATCGGTACTCAAAATACTCGCCAGGCAAAAAAGCCGCTCCGCCTTTTTCCTCGTCATGACTCCGCGTAAACAGTACCCCGCTTTGTACCCGGTCGCCTCGGCAACGGCCAAAAAAGCACAACCACACGCGCCGAGGGGTTTCTTTGGTCCTTTGTTCCCTAAGCGTCGGTAGTATTTATAATAAAAAATGAGTATGCCGTTGTGTGTTAATTAAACTAGCAAAAAGCACGCCATTTGCACAACGTGTTTATTATTTAACAATTTAAGCCTTTTACGTTTTGGCATAGCCGGCCACTTGGCCGCCGATTTTGGCGGATATGGCCAGGTTTAAAGCGTACGTAAACCATAACTATCTGGCGAATAACTAAATGTAAAAACCGCCAGAAGTGGCGGTTTTTTTTAAATATGGCGACCAGCGGCGCGTTTATTAGAAGCCCAAGTTGACGAAGCCGAGTTTTCCCGCGAGCCACCCGAGCTTGTTGAATAATATTATGTGGCCGAACTCGATCAGGAGGATGCCGCCCACGACCTCAATAGTACGGAAATGTCGCTTTACCTTTTGAAACGCCGAGAGGAACGAGTTCACCGCGACCGCGGCCAGCAGGAACGGGACCGCGAGGCCGAACGAGTATACCAGCAGCAGGAAGAACCCTTGCCAAACCGTATGCTGGTTGCTCGCCAGGAAGAGGAGGCCCGCCAGAAAAGGCCCGATGCACGGCGTCCAGCCGAAGGCGAACGCGAGGCCGACGACGAACGTACCCAGGATGCCCCATCGTCCCTTCTTGCCCTCGAAGCGCTTTTCCATAAGGAGAAATTTTATGCGGTACGCGCCTACCATGTGAAAGCCGAGGACGATGATGATAATGCCGGCGATCTGGTTGAAGAGCATCTTGTGGGTTTGGAGAAAGGAGCCGAGCTCGGTGGCGGTTATGCCCATCGCCAGGAACACGACGGTGAAGCCCAGGCAGAAGAACGCGGCGTGCAGGAGCGTATTGAGCATTATCTGGCCGCGGCGCTCCTTCCCGGTGAGCTCCTCGAAGGTATGCCCGGATATGTACGACAGGTACGCCGGCACGAGCGGGAGCACGCACGGCGATATGAAACTTAAAAAGCCGAAGACCAGCGCCAGGCCGGCGCCACCCAAAGAGAAAGATATGTCCACGAGTACTCTCCCGCGTTAATCGTTGAAGGCCGTCATCGCCCGGGCCGCCCCCTCGGCGAGCCACGCTTCCGCGGCGGCCGCGGCGCGTTCCAAAGCGGCGCCTACGGCGTCGGCCTCCTCGAGCGGCGACAGCACGTACGTTGCGGCGTCGTCGCCGGGAGGAGCACCCACGCCTACGCGTAGGCGGGCGAAGTTTTGCGTGCCCAGTTCGTCTATTATCGACTGGAGGCCCTTGTGGCCTCCGGCGGAGCCTTTTTCGCGCAACCTTATCTTGCCGGGCGGTAGGTCAATATCGTCGGATATTACTAGGATGTTGCCCGTGCCGAGCTTCAGTCCTTCGGCCGCGGCGGCCACGGCGTACCCCGACAGGTTCATATAGGCCCGCGGCTTCACGAGCCAGACGTCGCGGCCCGCGATGCGCCCTTTGCCGCACGCCGACTGGAAGCGGCGGCGCCACAGGCGAATGCGGTGGCGCCGGGCGAGGACGTCGACCGCCATCGCGCCGGCATTGTGCCTCGAGCCGGCGTACCGCCGGCCCGGGTTCCCGAGGCCGAATACGGCGTAAGTGTTAGGTCCGGCCACGACGCTGCGCGCCCGTCCGCGCCGTAGTTATTAGGAGGAGGTTTCCTCGGCGGGCGGGGGAGCTTCCTCCTCCCCTTTTTCGGCGGCTTCGCCCTCTTTGCCCTCCGCCTCCGCCGCGGCTGCCGCGGCGGCCTCTTCCTCGGCGATTATATCGGCGCGGGCCATACGCGGCGCTTTGACGACGACCAGCGCCGTGTCGGCCGGGTCCAGGAAGGTAACCCCCGCCGGCGGCGCGACGTCTTTTAGGTGCATCGATTCGTCCAGCTCCAGCCCCGAGAGGTCGTACGTAACGTTCTCCGGGATGTCGTGCGGCAGGCACTCGACGCGGATTTCCCGCGTCAAGTATTCAACGACGCCGCCCTCTTTTTCGCCTTCCGAATGGCCGGTGGCCGTTATGGGTATCGTAACCTGGATGGGTTTCCCGGCCGTCACCCGGAGGAAGTCCACGTGATGGATTTCGTCGCCCAGGGCGTCGTATTGAATCTCTTTGATAATGGCGAGCGTCTCTTCGCCGTCGCCCTCTACCGCCAGCTCGAGGATGGCGTTGGCCGAGCCGGCGCGCAGCGAGGCCCGGAAGTCCTTCTCTTCCACCGTTACCGGGACGTTGGGACCCTCTGCCCCGTAGACCACGGCCGGGATCAACCCCTGGCGCCTCATCGCGCGGCCGTGGCGTTTTTCCGTGGCCTCGCGCTTCGTTACCGTCATGCTAATTCGTTTCATCGCTATTCACACCCGATTGTGTTGGTCGAAATGCCGCTAGCCGAGCCGGGGCTCGAGCGGGCGGCCCCCCAACAGATGTACGTGAAGATGGGGAACGATTTGCGTCGCGTCGGCGCCGGTATTTATGACCAGCCGGTAGCCCGACGCCGATACGCCGAGCCGGCGCGCGAGCCGTTGCGCCGCCATTATCATATGGCCCGCCACGGCCGCGTCCTCGTCGCTAAGCTCGTCCACGTTGGCGAGATGCTTTTTGGGAACGATGAGCGCGTGCACCGGCGCCATAGGCGATACGTCGGCGAAGGCCACGACGACGTCGTCTTCGTACAGCGGCTCCGTCGGGAGTTCGCCCGCGACTATTTTGCAGAATATGCACTCTTCCATAGTTTTACCCTCCGCCGGGCCGGACGGGGCCCAGGTCGCCGGCGGCGTAGAATATCAACGTGCACGCTACCGGCCCCGCCAGCTCCGCCCGCAGGCGCCGGGGCCCGAGGTCCAGCGGCCTGAACGCCGCGGCCGCGGCCCGCTTTTCTTCGTCGGCGTCGAACCCGCCCTCCGGCCCCACGGCCACCAGGAACCTGCTGGGCCCGGGTTTGCCGCGGCCGACGATTCCCGCCAACGGCCGGGCGTCGGCGTCGCGCTTGCATATGAAGGCGACGTCGAAATCGCGGCCGCGCGCCAGCACGTCGGCGAACGTTTTGGCGGCGTGTATTTTGGGCACGACGGCGCGGAGCGACTGTTTGACCGCGGCCGCCGCCACGCCCTCGAGGTGCTTTATCTCCCGGGTCGTAAACTCCCGCCGCTGCGACCGCGCGCATTCGAAGAATACGAATTCGCTAACGCCCAGCGCCGTGGCCTGCTCCACGACTTCGGCCAGCTCGGCCGGCTTGAGGAGCGCTTGCGCCAGCGTTACCCGGGCCAGCGGCTCGCGGCTGCGACGCGTCGTCCGGAGCACTTTGCCGAGCAGGCCGTCGGCGGTGCGGATTTCGACTTCCGCTTCGTATTCGACGCCGCGACCATCTATGGCGACGAACGGGTCGCCGCGGCCGAGCCGCAAAACGTTCTTGGCGTGGTGGCCTTCCGCCCCCGCGAGCCGGACGATGCCGTCGCGCACGTCGTCCGGGGCTATAATAAAACGAGGCGGCGGTTCTCCGCCCCGGCGTTCCCGGCCGGCCGACCCGTCGCCGGCCCTCGAATCCGATGGGGAATTTACCATAAATTTACGTCGGGCGCAACTACTCCTTGCCCGGTTTCTCGCCGGCCTCCCGTTCCAGGAGTTTACGCAGCTCGTAGAGGGCGTCCAGCGCCGCGCGCGGCGTCATACGGTCCGGCTCGAGCGCCGCGACGTACTCCTCGATTATCGGCGGCCGGGGCGTGAACAGGCCCTGTTGGTCGGAGTTCTCGAGCGATGCCCGGGGCCCCCGGCCCGCCTCCAGTTCCTCCAGAATTTGGCGCGCGCGGGCGAGTATGGCCGGCGGGAGGCCCGCCAGCCGCGCCACCTGGATGCCGTACGAGCGGCTGGTCACGCCGCGCGTCACGCGCCGCAGGAAGTGGACCTTGCCGCCCGCCTCCCGCACCGTTACGGTGTAGTTGACGACGCCGGCGCCGCCCTCGGCCAACGCCGCGAGCTCGTGGTAGTGGGTGGCGAAGAGCGTTCGGCCTTGCGTGTTCTCGGCCAGGTATTCGGCTACGGCCCACGCCAGGCTTAGGCCGTCGTAGGTCGACGTCCCCCGGCCTATCTCGTCCAAAAGTATAAGGCTGCGCGACGTGGCGTTGTTGACGATGTCGGCGGTCTCGGTCATCTCCACCAGGAAGGTGGAGCGGCCGCGCGAGAGGTCGTCCGCGGCGCCGATGCGCGTGAAGATGCGGTCGACGGGCCCTACGGTCGCGCGGCGCGCCGGCACGAACGAGCCCGCCTGCGCCAAGAGCGTTATCAACGCCGCCTGGCGTAGATAGGTCGACTTGCCCGCCATATTGGGGCCGGTGAGGACGACGAACCGCTCGTTCTCGTCGAGGTGCAGGTCGTTGGGGACGAAGGGCTCGTCGAGGTAGAACCGTTCCACGACCGGGTGGCGGCCGTCCTCGACGTCGAGCACCGGCTCGTCCACGATTTCGGGGCGGGCGAAGTCGTTCTCGAGCGCGGCCTGCGCGTACGACGCCATCACGTCCAGCTCCGCCGCCGCGGCCGCGACGCGGTTGAGCCGTCCGACGTGCCCGGCGAGCTCGGCGCGCAGCTCGACGAATATCTCCCGCTCCAGCGCGGCTATCTTCTCGTCCGCGGAGAGCGCGGTCTCCTCGTACTCCTTGAGCGTCGGCGTTACGAACCGCTCGGCGTTGACGAGGGTTTGTTTGCGGATGTAGTCCGCCGGGACCTTGTCCTGGTTGGCCTTCGTGACCTCGACGTAGTAGCCGAAGACTTTGTTGTACCCGACCTTGAGCGAGGTGATGCCGGTGCGTTCGCGCTCGGTGCGCTCCAGGCCGGCGATATACTCCTTGGCCTGGGCCGAGCGGTCGCGGAGGTCGTCGAGCTCGGCGCGGAAGCCGCGCCGGATGATGCCGCCCTCGGCCAGCGTCGCGGGGGCCTCGTCGGCGAGCGCGTCGGCGATAAGTTTCACCAGGTCGGCCACGTCCACCAGCTCGCGGCCCACGTCCGCCAGCAGCGGCGCTTCGGCGCCGGCCAACGCCCGCCGGAGCTCGGGCACGAGCGCCAGGCTGCGCCCCAGCGCGTGGACGTCGCGCGGCGTCGCCGTCCCCAGCGCCACCCGGCCGGCGAGCCGTTCCACGTCGGCGCAAGGCCGGAGGATTTCGCGGACGCGGTGGCGGACCTCGCTTTCCCGGAGCAGCACGGCCACGGCCTCCAGCCGCCGGTCGATGGCGTCTTTGGAGAGCAGCGGCTCGGCCAGGTAGCGCCGGAGGAGGCGCGCGCCCATGGCGGTGCGCGTCCGGTTCACAAGCTCGAAGAGGGTGCCGCCGCCCGGGCCGGGGTGCTCGAATATCTCGAGGTTGCGCACCGTCGTGGCGTCGAGGTACATCCGGTCGCCGAAGGCGCGCGTTTTGACGGAGACGATGTGCGACAGCGGCCCGAGCGAGGTGGCCGCGGCGTACCGCAGAAGGGCCCCGGCCGCGGCGACCGCGGCTTCCTCGCCCTCCAGGCCGAAGCCGGCGAGGTTGGCCACGCCGAAATGGTCTTGCAGGAGCGCCGCGCCCTCCGCCGTCGAGAAGTCGACGGCCTCGCGGTACGTCAGCGGCGCGTCGTTCTCCGACAGGCCTTCCGGCAGCGGCGCGCCGTCCTCGGCCAGCACCTCCGCCGCCCGCCACGACGCGACGAGCGACGCCGCGGCCGCGGCGTCCAGCGCGGGCCAGACTTCGAAGGAGCCGCCGGCCAGCTCGAGCCGGGCCGCGGCCCACCTGTTCCGCTTGAACGCTACCGCGACGACGTACCGCGTCTCCGAACTGGCCAGCAGCTCGTCCTCGTACACCGTCCCCGGCGTAATGACGCGGACCACCTCGCGCCGCACCAGCTCCTTGGCCTGGGCCGGGTCCTCGGTCTGGTCCGCGACCGCGACCTTGTGGCCGGCGTCCAGCAGTTTGGCGACGTAGCCGGTAGCGGCGTGGTGGGGGAAGCCGCACATCGGGACGCGGTTCTCGCCCTTGCCGCGGCCGGTGAGCGTCAGGCCCAGGAGGGCGCTCGCGGCTTCGGCGTCCTCGTAGAACATCTCGTAGAAGTCTCCCAGACGGAAGAATATTATCGCATCCGGGTAACTTTCTTTGATGGCGCGGAATTGCCTGAGCATCGGCGTCGTCATAGGCTGTTGCCGTCTCCGCCGACATAGTATAAAAACGGGCGGGGCGGCGCAAGGGGTTTTTAGGGTGCGGGCCGGCCAGGCCGCGGTATAATAATTTCGCGTAAAAAACCTTGGCACGCTTAACCTGACGTGTTATAATGTATCAGGGAAAAGTGAGTAATAAAGTCATAATAAGGCCGGAACGGTTTTATTCAATCCGCTGTAGGAGGAATGTCGAATGAAAAAAGGGCTGTGGCTGGCGGTATTCTTGGCGGCGTCCGCGTTCGCCTATACCGTGCAAATCGATACGGTCGACGTCCAGGTAAACGGTTCGTCCGACCCGGCGTTTCTGGGGTACGACGTCGTCACCTTGAAGGACGCGACCGTGCTACCCGGCGAGCCTGGAGAGCCGAACTTACCGGCGGTTATAGTAACGGTAGCGTTGCCCAAGGGCACGAAGATCGCGTCGGTCGACGTCTCGTACGGCGAACCGGTCGTACTTCCCGGTACGCACCGCGTTATGCCGCTGCAGGAGCCTACGCCGGTAAGCGCGGGTGAATCGCGACCCACGCCGGCGGACGCGGCGGTCTATTCGTCGCACGAGCCGTTCCCCGGCAAGTTGGCGTACTCCTTCGAGAGCGGCAACATGGGCGGCTACGGCGTGGGCAGCGTCGTCCTGGCGCCGGTGCAGTACGTCCCGGCGACGGGTAAGTTGACCGTATATCCGGTAATCGATTTCAAACTGAACCTGACGCGCGCCGCCGAAAACGTCTACCCCAAAGTGCGGCTGGATTGGTTGGACCGCGACATCCGCGAGAGCCTGGCGGCGACGGTCATCAATCCGTGGGAAGTGACGTCGCCGAGCGGCGTGCGCTTGCTCGATGGCCGCGACGGGCTGGACGCCGACGTCTTCCCCTACCTGATTATTACGAACACGACGCTCGAGGCCAAGGCGAAAGAGCTGGCGGACTGGAAGACCAAGAAAGGCCTTTACGCCGCGGTGGTAACGATGACCTTTATCGAGAGCAATTACACCGGCCGGGACTCGGCGGAGAAGGTCCGCAACTGCATTAAGGATTACTACGAGAATAAAGGTACCCAATACATTTGCCTTATCGGGGCCGATTCCGTCATCCCGGTGCGCAAGGTGTACGATTCCAGGTACTCGACGCAGGAAGGCGACCACCTCGTTCCGACCGACAACTACTACGGCTGCCTGGACGGCGATTTCAACGCCGACGGCGACGGCTATTGGGGCGAGTACCCCGGCGACAACGTCGACTGGGTGTACGACGTTTACGTAGGGCGCATCCAGGTCTCGAGCGTGAGCGACCTGGGCGAGGTTATCGACAAGACGTTGTGCTTCGAGGGCGCCGCGGCTTCGACCGAGACGAACCCCTACGACTACCACAACCTGGTTATCCTCGCCGGCGGCTTCCTCGACTCCTCGACCAACGAGAAGTACCTGATGGAGTACGTACGCGATAACTACCTGACGTCGTCGCACTGGACGTTTACGGAGCTCTGGGACAATAACTACCCGGGCGGCGCCGTCTTCAATTCCACCAACTTCATCTCCCATATGGACCTGGGTAAGGGGCTCATAGGCCACGCCATGCACTGCAACACGACGGTGCTGGGGACGAACTCGGGGAGCGTCTACAGCTCCAATCTCCGGAACCTCACCAACCATCCCAAGTTCTTCGGCGTGCTGTACAGCACGGGTTGCTACCCGAGCAACACCGACAGCGCGAGTAACTGCGCCGCCTATTTCGTCAGCGCGCCCGACGGCGGCGGCGTCGGCTTCGCCGGCAACACGCGCTACGGGTGGTACATGCCGGGGAACCCGGCCTCCGGCGCGTCGGCCGATTTCTTCAGGGAATATTTCAACCAGTTCGGCCTCAACGACGTCTACGAGGCCGGCAAGCTCATGGCGCTGCACAAGCACCCGCTGCAGGGGACCGTGAGCAACACGACCATGCGCTACATCTACTTCGAGCTCCTCCACAACGGCGACCCCGACATCCGGATACCGACCGGCAACATCGGCACGCCGAACGTTACGTACGAAGACAGCATCCAGGCCGCGCCGCAGACGTACGAGGTCCACGTGGGCGATTCGGCGGACGGCGACGTGGAGGGGGCGCTGGTGTGCGTGTGGAAGGGCGACGAGGTATACGCCGCCGAC
>DATKVX010000076.1 GCA_035529855.1 bacterium | reverse complement strand
CCTACCCGGGGCCGCGGCGGTGAAGGTGAGCCTGTACGACCTGGCGGGACGCCGGGTGACGACGGTGGTGGACCGGGTGCTGAGCGAAGGCAAGCACGTCGCGGCGCTGGAGGTGGGCGGCATGCCGGCCGGGGTGTACATTCTGCGGCTCGAGGTCGGCGGCCGGGTAGCGGCCAAGAGGCTGGCGGTAGTGCACTAGTATTCGACCCAAGGCTATGCCGGGGCGGCCCGAAGGCCGCCCCTTTTCATTGTGGCCGGAGCTTTGGCCGGCGAAATCGAGCCCGCCGCGGCAAAAAAAGTTGGAAATGAGACGCAAATATAGTTATAATATTATGGTAGGCGAGCAGCGTTGCTAATACGCAATAAGCTTTGTCGGCGATGGAATATAGGAGGTCGTTGAGATGAAGAAGGGGCTTTGGTTGGCGGTCTTTTACGCCGCGGCCGCGTTCGGGTATACCGTACAAGTCGACACCGGCGACGTTCACGTGCGGCCCGCTAGCGACCCGGCTTTTTTGGGTTACGACGTCGTCAGCTTGGAGGGAGGCGGTGTGCTCCCGCTCGAGCCCGGCGAGCCGGCGTTGCCGGCGGTCGTCGCGACGGTAGCGTTGCCCAAGGGTACGAAGATCGAGTCGGTAGACGTATCGTACGGCGAACCGGTGGTCCTGCCCGGGTCGTACCGCGTAATGCCTATGCAGGAGCCGACGCCTTTTAGTTCGGCGAAAAGCAACGCAACGCCGCCGGACGCGAAGGTTTACGCTTCCGCGGAGGCGTTCCCCGGGAAGTTGGCCTACTCCTTCGGGAGCGGCAATATGGGCGGCTACGGCGTCGGCAGCGTCGCGCTGGCGCCGGTGCAGTACGTTCCGGCCACGGGGAAGTTATTGGTATACCCGGTAATCGATTTTAAACTGAACCTGACGCGCGCGGGGCCCGAAAACGTCTACCCCAAAGTGCGTTTGGATTGGATAGACCGCGACATCCGCGAGAGCCTGGCGGCGACGGTTATCAACCCGTGGGAAGTTAGGTCGCCGAGCGGCGTTAAGCTCTTCGGCGGCACCGACGGCGGCTTGGAAGACGTTTTCCCGTACCTCGTCGTCACGGACGAGGTTATGGCGGAAAAAGCCCAGGACCTCGCCGACTGGAAGACCAAGAAAGGCCTTAACGCCACGGTCGTAACGACGACCTATATCGAGGCCAACTACACCGGCGTCGATTCCGGCGAGAAGATTCGTAATTGCATTAAAGATTATTACGAGAACAAGGGCACGCAGTACGTGTGCCTCGTCGGTACGAATTCGATAATACCGGTCCGGAAGGTCTACGACCCGAGTTACAACGTGGCGGAAGGGGACTATCTGGTCCCGACCGACAACTACTACGGCTGCCTGGACGGCGATTTCAACGCCGACGGCGACGGCTACTGGGGCGAATACCCGGACGACAACGTCGACTGGGTATATGACGTGTACGTGGGGCGCATCCAGGTCTCGAGCGCGGAGGCGTTGGCGGAAGTAATCGACAAGACCTTGTGCTACGAAGGCGCCGGCGCCTCGAGCGAGGTCAACCCCTACGACTACCAGAACCTGGTTATCCTGGCCGGTGGCTGGGCCGATTCCTCCACCAACCTGGGTATAATGATGGAGTACCTGCGCGATAATTACCTGACGTCGTCTCACTGGTCCTTCACCGAGCTCTGGGATGACACCTACCCGGGCGGTGCCGTCTTTAACGCCACGAGCTTCACCTCCAATATGGAACAGGGCAAGGGCCTGGTCGCCCACATGTCCCACTGCAATACCACCGTATTGGGGACTAATTCCGGTTCCGTTTCCAATACCACCCTGTACGGCCTGGGTAATCACCCCAAGTTTATGGCCTACCTGTACTCCGTGGGGTGTTACGCCAGCAATACGGACTACGACGACAACTGCGCGGCCAGCTTCGTAAATGCCCCCGAGGGGGGCGGCGTAGGTTTCACCTGTAACACGCGCTACGGCTGGTATTCGCGCGGCGACCCGCTGAACCACTACTCCCAGGAATTTATTAAGGAATACTTTAAGCAGTTCGGGGCCGAGGACGTCTACGTAACCGGCAAGACGTTGGCCTTCCACAAACACCCACTGCAGAGCTACCTCACGCAGGCGATATATCGTTACATATACTTCGAGCTCATCCAACACGGCGACCCGGACATCTGGGTCCCGAACGGTACCATAGGCACGCCGAACGTTACGTACGAAGACAGCATCCAGGCCGCGCCGCAGACGTACGAGGTCCACGTGGGCGATTCGGCGGACGGCGACGTGGAGGGGGCGCTGGTGTGCGTGTGGAAGGGCGACGAGGTATACGCCGCCGAC
>DATKVX010000075.1 GCA_035529855.1 bacterium | reverse complement strand
TTTCCTCGGCCTATTCGCGTATTTTTACGGCCGGGCGGACGTAGCGCGGCACGGCCGCCGTGGCTTCACGATATTCGTTTGGGAAGTCGTCGGGTTCGTTTTATTCGACGTCGTTCGCGTGAAGTTCGGGTGGCCGGCGGTCGTTTTCGTGCCCGTATTGTGTATCGTCGCGGCCTTGAAAATAGTGTTGATAGTACGCGCCGTAGGCGAGCGGCGCGCCGGTTCCGAAAGAATAACGGCTTAACTAATTATCCGGAGGTAAGGCATGACTAACGGCGAAGAACAAAAAGTATTGCCGCCCGAGATAGAGGAAGGCAAAGTAATGGCGGCCATCGGGTACCTGGGCATCCTCTTCCTCATCCCGTTGCTGGCCAAGAAAGAGAACGCGTTCTGCCAATTCCACGGCAAGCAGGGTGCCGTTCTCTTCGGCGTGGAGGTTATCGGCGCCATTGTCCTGATAATACTGAGCGTTGTTCTGGGCTTCCTCCCGTGCGCCGGTTGGGCGATAAGCCTGGTCCTCTGGCTCGCTTTCTGGGTCTGCGCGTTGGGCTTGTCTATTTGGGGCCTCGTGATGGCCCTGAAGGGCGAATACTGGAAGATGCCCGTTATCGCGCCGTTGGCCGGGAAGTTAAATTTCTAACAATCGCTCGACGTTATTATACGCTTAACGTCGCGGCGACGGAATAAAAGTGCGTTTTCCGTGAGGAGGTAATCCGTCATGGTGGAGGCGCCTGCGTTGGAGTTTACGCCGGAGGATATCGAGGACGGTAAGGTCTTTTCGGCGATAGGCTACTTGGGAATACTATTCCTCGTACCGTTTTTGGCCAAGCCCGATAATAAATTCTGCCGCGCGCACGCGAAACAAGGGCTGGTATTATTCGTAGCATGGATAATATGCGGCATAATCCCGTTCGTCGGGTGGTTCATAGGTTGGCCCATAATTTTCGTCCTCGCGATAATAGGGCTCGTTAAAGCGGCGCAGGGACAATTCTGGAAGGTCCCGTGGCTCGGCGATATCGCTGCTAAGTTGAACTTTTAACCGTGGGCGACGTCGCGTTCACGCCCGAGGAAGTCGAAGACGGGAAAACGCTCGCGGCGATCGGGTACCTCTGGTTACTGTTCTTCATACCGCTCGTCGTGAAGCCCCGGAACCGCTTTTGCCGCGCCCACGGCAAGCAAGCGATGGTCCTGTTCATCGCCGGCGCGTTAATATCTACGTTTTCTTGTTTCATCAGCCCCTTGTTCGGGGGCGGCCTGTTGGGACTTCTCATCTTCGTCGTCCAAATCGTCGCGCTGGTCAAGACGTTGCAAGGCGAGTTTTGGAAAATCCCCGGCGTATGGGACTTGGCGTCGAGGATTAACCTATAATCGTAAACGCACCAGCAAAAGTAAACCGGCCTTCGGGCCGGTTTTACGCGTTTGTTGCGGCACGTATTTAGATATGGTAGTATCGCATTCGGCGGCTACAGGCGATGGCGAAGACGGTTGACTTACGCAGCGATACGGTTACGATGCCCTCGCCCGCGATGCGGGACGAGATGGCTCGAGCCGAGGTCGGCGACGACGTCTACCGCGAAGACCCGACCGTTAACCGCCTCCAGGAACTTGCGGCCGAGCTGCTGGGTAAGGAAGCCGGCCTCTTTATGCCCTCGGGCACGATGTCGAACCAGGTGGCGCTGAAGACGGCTTGCCGCGGGGCGGAGGCGATTTGCGAGGCCGGCGCGCACACTTTTCATTACGAGATGGCCGCCGCGGCGGCCCGGTGCGGTATCCAACTGGTCCCCGTCGCCGGCGAGCGCGGGGTATTGACGTGGGCCGACATAGAACCCGCCATCCGCCCCGTCGCGGATTACTATCCCCGCACCGGCCTTATATGCCTCGAAAACACGCACAATCGCGCCGGCGGGGTCGTTTTCCCGCTCGAGGTTATGGCCGACGTCGGCGAGAAATGCCGCGCGCGCGGCATCCCGGTCCACCTCGACGGCGCCCGCTTGTGGAACGCGGTCGTCGCTACCGGCGTTCCCTTGTCCGAATACGCCGCCTGCACCGATAGCGTATCGGTATGTTTCTCCAAGGGCCTCGGGGCACCGGTCGGGTCCTGCCTGTGCGGCACGCGCGAGTTCGTCGAAGAGGCGATTATGGTGCGGCGTTCTTTCGGCGGCGCGATGCGACAAGCCGGCGTATTGGCCGCCGCCGCCCTGTACGCCGTCGAACACAACGTGGAGCGCCTGGCCGAGGACCATCGTCGCGCCGGCGCGCTGGCGGAAGGGTTGGCCGGCATGGCCGCCTTCGCCGTCGAGCCGCCGCAAACCAATATCGTGATGGTCGACTGCGCCGACGACGTCGTTGCCGCGCCGGCCTTGGCCGACCTGTTGCAGGAAGACGGCGTGTTGGTCCACGCCGTCGGGCCCCGCCGCATACGCGCCGTAACGCATTTGGATTTGGACGACGCCGACGTCGAGCGCGCCCTACGCGCGTTCGAGGGCGCGGTCGCGAGGTTGCGGCCCAGCTGACGAAGCTATGAAAATATACCTGGCCGCGGGCGAAGAATCCGGCGACCTCCACGGCGCTCATCTCGTGCGGGCCTTCAAGCAACTCGCGCCCGAGCTCGAGCTGGCGGGAATGGCTGGGCCCCGCATGCGCGAGGCCGGCGTCGAGGCCGTGGTCGCGAGCGAAGGCCACGGCGTCGTAGGGTTCGTAGAGGTGCTCGGTCGGCTCGGCCGGTTCCGGCGGGACCTCGACGAGCTGGTGGAGGCGATGGCCGCCGACGGCGACGCGTTGGTCGCCATCGATTACGGCGGCTTCAACGCGCGGCTGGTGGCGCGGGCCAGAAAGGCCGGCCTGAAAACTTTTTATTATATTCCGCCTAAGCTATGGGCGTGGGGCCGGCACCGCGGCAAGCGGTTGGCCCGGGACCTCGAGCTGGTATTGGCGGTTTTCCCGTTCGAGGTCGACTTTTGGCGGGGGGCCGGCGCGGCGGTAAAGTTCGTAGGCCATCCGCTGCTCGACATCACGAAGCCGTCGGCTCGAGACGTCAGGGCGGCGCTGGGCATAGCGTACGGCGAGAAGTTGTTGTTGGTCCTTCCGGGCAGCCGCCGCCAGGAGATCGCGGCCCTTTGGCCGCCGGTGGCCGAGGCGCTGCCGCGAATAATGAAACGCGTGCCCGGCGTTAAGCCGGTAGTCGTGCCGGCGCGTTCGCTGGGCGCGGATATATTGACGGCGTACGCGCCGCTGCCGGCGGGCGTGCGGACGACGGACGAGGCGGTCGTCGACCTGATGGCCGCGGCGGACGCGGCCGTGGTAGCCTCCGGCACCGCTTCCCTGGAGCTCGCCATTCTGGGCACGCCGGCCGTGATACTGTACAAAGTTAATCGCCTAACGTGGGAGCTGGGCCGGCGCCTCGTGTACGTAACGCACCTCGGGTTGCCGAATATAATCGCCGGGAGGCCGATAGTCCCGGAGCTACTGCAGGGAGACGTCAAGGCCGACTTGATCGTGGAAGAGACGACCAGGATTTTAACCGACGAATCGCTGCGCGAACGGATCGCGGCGGATTACGTCGCCGTTCGCGAGGCGTTGCGGCCGCCGTCCTCGCTATCGGGGGATGGAGCCGGCGCGCCGGCGTGCGCCGCGCGTTTCGTATTGGACGCTATCTCGTAATGGCGGACGATTCTCAACCGAAGCAACCTCGCAAGCCGGGCGTCGCTCGCCGGCTGTTCGCGGCCGCGGCGCGGCATTGGCACCTCTTGCTGGTGGGGATGGTCGCTTCCGCGCTGGCCTCTTCTTTCGAGGCCTCGCTGCCCATTATTATCGGCCAGGTCATAGACGTACTGGCGGGTAAAAAAGACCAGTTGTTGTTTAACCTCTTGCTGCTCGGTTTCGAAAAGCCGCGCCTGGTCGTCGTGAACTTCTTGCCGATGTGGGTCCTGGTCGTTATCCTCTTATCGGGCGCGTTCATATTCCTGAGGTCGTACCTTATCTCGTACGCCGGCCAACGCGTCGTCTTCAACATCCGGGAGAAGGTTTTCAACCACCTCGTTATGTTGCCCCTTCGCTTTTACGACCTGCGGCGTTCGGGCGACATCGTCTCGCGCGTCACCAACGACGTCAACGTCCTCCAGGACACGGCGAACGCGCTGAAGGACATCACCTCCGCCTTGACGACGCTCGTCATCGTGCTGGCGGTAATGTTCGCGCGCTCCTGGAAGCTTACGTTGCTGGTTTTGGTAACCTTCCCGGCGCTGGGGTGGATTATCAACAACCTGGGCAGCAAGAGCCGCAAGGCGGGGAAGCGCTTCCAGACCGAGATCGGTTCGTTGACGGCGCTATTGTCCGAGACGCTGCAGAACATCAAATTGATAAAATCCTTCCGGCGTGAGGATTTCGAACGGCTGCGCTTTCTGCGCCGTAACTGGGAGACGTTCAAAGCCTGGATGTACGGCGTTAAAATCGAGTCCATACTCCGGCCGTTGATGGAGGTCGTGAGCGGCCTGGGCATCGCCGGATTCTTCTGGGTCGGTTGCCACCTCGTCCTGTCGGGCCGTATGACCACCGGGACCCTTCTCGGCTTCACCGGCCTGGTCGTCATCCTCTATCAACCGGTGAAGGTGCTCGGCCGGGTGACGGCGCTCGTCCAACGCGCGCTCGCCGCGGCCGGCCGGGTCTACGAAGTGATAGACGAGCCCGAGGAGCGGCGGCTCTGGCGCACCGGCGATTTGAAGCGCCGCGTCGACGGCGCGGTAAGCTTCGACGACGTTTCGTTCACCTACGACGATGAGACGTACGTTCTCGAGGACGTAACGCTCCACGTCCGCCCGAGCGAAGTCATCGCGGTCGTCGGGCCTTCCGGGGCGGGGAAGACGACGCTGGTCAGCCTCATCCCGCGTTTCTACGACTTCACCGGCGGGTCGCTGACGGTAGACGGGTACGACATCCGCGACTACGACCTCGACTCCTTACGCGACCAAATAAGCCTCGTCCCTCAAGAATCGATACTTTTCGCCGATACGGTTTTAAATAATATAAGGTACGGCAAGCTGGACGCCGGGGTCGACGAGGTGCGGGCCGCGGCGCGCGCCGCCAACGCCGACGGCTTCATTATGGGGTTCCTCAAGGGTTACGATTCGTACATCGGCGAGCGGGGCGTTCAGATATCGGGCGGCCAACGGCAGCGCCTCGCCATCGCCCGGGCCCTTATCAAGGACCCCCGCATCCTGATATTGGACGAGGCGACGTCTCACCTCGACGCCGAATCGGAGGCCCTCATCCGCGAGGCGCTGGAGCGGTTGATGGCCGGGCGGACGACCTTCATAGTAGCCCACCGCCTCTCGACGGTGCGCCGCGCCGACCGCATCGTCGTGCTCGACCGGGGACGCGTCGTCGAAGTAGGAAACCACCACGAACTGATAAGGCGAGACGGCGTCTACACCCGTCTCCTGCACGCCCAGCTCGCGGGCGAACGCGAGAGTTAAGTGGCCGGGCTTCGCCAATCATCCGGAGGCGGAGGAAGTACGCGGTGGGGTGGGCGGTTCCGGCTCGCGTTTTTATTTTATAATTTACTGCTTCACGTTTCGTTCGCGCTTCTGTGGTTGCCGGCGTTGGCGCTGCGTGAGTTTCGCGGGAGGTTCTTCAAGCGCCTCGGCTTTCGCATTCCGCGCGTCAACAAGTCCGTTTGGCTTCACGCTCCCTCGGTGGGGGAGGCGCTCGCGGTACGCTCGTTCGTGGAGGAATTCCGGCGCGTTTTTCCCGGCTACGAAATCGTGCTGACCACTTTCACTTCCGGGGGGCGGCAAGTCGCCAAGCAGGTCGCCGCCGACCACCACCTCGCTTTGCCTTTCGACCTTTACCCGAGCGTAGCGGCGACGGTGCGTAACCTCAAGCCGGCGCTCGTCCTGCTGGTGGAAGGCGACTATTGGCCTAACCTGTTGTTCGTATTGGCGCGGCGCGGCGTGCCGGTAGGGGTCGTCAACGGCCGCTTCACGGCGCGTAGTTTGGGGGGGTATCGGCGGGCGAGGTGGCTTTTCGGGCCGCTGTTCCGAAATCTCAAGTTCGTGTGCGCCGCGGAGGAGGAGTATCGCGGCCGCTACGAAGCGATGGGCGTGGACGAAGGTAACGTTGCCGTCACCGGCAACCTGAAGTACGATAATTACGAAACGGCGGCGCGCCCCGACGTCGCCGCGTTGATCGCCGAGGCGTTGGGCAATCCGCGGCGGGACGACGTTTTGGTAGCGGCCAGCACGCACGCCGGCGAAGAGGAAATGGTTTCGGACGTCTACCTTCGTTTGCGCGAGGAAAGGGAGAACCTGAAACTGTTCGTAGCGCCGCGCTACCCGGCACGAGCCGGCGAGGTTGCGGCGCTGCTCGCGCGCAAGGGTATTGACGCCGCTCGCAGGACACAGCTACCGGCCGGGGGCCCGGCGGACGCCGTCGTGCTCGATACGCTGGGCGAGCTGGGAGGGTTATATCCATTGGGCGCGGTGGCGATTATAGGCGGGTCGTTCGTTCCGCGCGGCGGCCAAAATATGATGGAGGCGGCGTACCACGGGTGCGTTACGTTGTGGGGGCCGCACGTCGAGAACTTCCCGCTCGAGACCGCGCGGCTCGCGGGGCGGGGCGGCGTCCGGGTCCGGGACGAGGCGGAGCTGATGAAGGCTTTGAAGGATATCTATGCCAACGCGCAGGTGCGCGGCGTGCTCGGCGACGAGGCGGCCGCGGTGGCGCGCGAGATGATGGGTGCGTCGAAGAGGTCGATTGCCGTGATACGGCGTTACCTGGAGGGTTCGCAGTCGTAATGGCCCGGGCGCCGGCTCTCTACGAGACGCACCGCGCTTTGACGCGCAACGTACTAGCGAGGTTTTTACTCAGGCCGCCGGCGTGGGTCTGGCAGGGGGTCGCGGCGGCGCGTCGTTTCTTATATCGTAAGAACGTGTTCAACGTACGCAGGTTGTCCCGGCCCGTCGTCGGCGTCGGCAACCTCGCCCTGGGCGGCGCGGGCAAAACTCCCTTCGTAATATTCCTCGCTCAATACCTCATCAACCACGGCGCCGACGTGGCCATCGTCGCGCGCGGGTACGGCCGAGACGCGAAGGGGCGGGTCGTCGTTCGCCGCGGCGGCGACGTTATCAAGGTTGGGGAGAGCAGGGTGGGTGACGAGGCGCTAATGACGGCGCGCGCCCTCCCCCAGGCTACGGTTATCGTGGACGAGGACCGCGCGGACGCCGCGGAGTGGGCGATTAAGACCTTCGGCGCCCAGATAATCCTCCTCGACGACGCGTTCCAGAACCGGGGCGTTAGGAAGGATTTGAATTTCCTTTTGCTCGAGGCGAGGCGGCCCCCCGGGCCGACCTTTCCGGCCGGCTATTATCGGGAAGGGCCCGCCGCGGCGGCCGAGGCGGACCTCATCGTATTCACCAAATGCCGCGAGGGGGACTACCGAGACCGTTGGCGTAAATTGTTGAACAGATTAGGCGTAACCGCGCCCCAGGTGGAAGTACAATTCTCGCCCGCTTACCTTCGGCCTTTGAACCGCGACGAACGCCTTTCGTTAAACAAACTCGAGGGCGCTAAGGTCTTGGCCTTCGCCGGCATAGCCGATTTCGAACATTTCGCCGAGGACCTCGCCGAAGCGGGCGCGGTCGTCGCGCGGCGCAGGCCCTTCCCCGACCACCGGCGCTTCACGCACGCCGACCTCGCCGACGCCGAGGGCACGGCGTTGGTGGCGGGGTGCGACTTCCTGGTTACGACCGCCAAGGACGAAGCCCGGCTCGAGGGTTGGCGGCCGTCCGTACTCACGTACGTGCTCGAGCAATCGGTGGAGATACGGTCCAACTTCGACGTGCTCAACGATTTTTTGGACCGGATAATTTCGTCTTTACGGCTTCGGGAAAATCCGGGTGACGAAGGTTAAAAGGTTAAAATACGCGCTCGAGTACGCGTTCGTCGTGTGCACGTACGCGTGGGCCAACTTATTGCCGACGTCGTGGGCGGTGGCGATGGGCGGCCTGGTGGGCCGGCTCGCGTACTTGTTGTGGCGCCGCCGGCGGTACATAGCACAGGCTAACCTCCGGTTCTGTTTCCCGGAGGCGGACGAACGTTGGGTGAAGCGAACGGCCCGGCGGTCTTTCGTCAATTTCGCGAAGGCCATGATCGATTACGGCCGCATCTCCCGGCTGAATCGGCGCAATCTCGAGAAATACCACACGATCGTGAACCGCAAATCGTTCGACGACGCGCGCGCGGCGGGGAAGGGGGCGTTGCTCTTTACGGGTCACTTCGGCTCGTGGGAGCAGACGGGCGCCGCCATCCGCCTTTCGGGATATCCCATCAACTACCTCGTGGGCGAGCAACATAACAAACGCGTCGACGATTTTATGAACGGAATCCGCGCCGGCGCCGGCATCGGCCTTATTCATACCGGCGCAGCGGCGAAGGCGGTATTCAGGGTCCTGAGGGCGAACGGTATGGTAGCGCTCCTCTCGGACCAGGACGCCGGCCCGGACGGCGTCGTAGTTAATTTTTTCGGGCACCGGGCGTCGACGCCCAAAGGCCCGGCGGCTTTCGTCGCGAAGACCGGCGCTACGATTTGCGCGGGTTTCGCGGTCCGGGATTCCAACCGCCACAACACGCTTTATATGCAAGACGCTATCTTTGCAGAGGCGGCGCTGAGCGGCGATGCGGAACGGGATATCGCGAGGATTACGCAGCTATATACCGACCTTGTAGAGAAATACTCCCGCCGATACCCGGACCACTACCACTGGATGCACCGCCGCTTCAAGACTACGCACCCGGAGCTTTACCAATAGTGGAAGAGCGCCGGCTCCCCCGGAGGGAGCGCCCCGTTGGGTCTTGCATTTCGCGACTTTATCTTTTATAATAGAATTCAGGGATGCTAAGGGCGCAACGTTAATCGAGGAGAGCGAAGATGAAGACGTACGTCAGGGTCTTTATGGTAATCGCGGCCGTCGCGGCGCTATGCGTCTCGTGCTCCGGCAAGAAGAAAGTCGTTACGGGGACGCAGTATAAATGCAAAGAGTGCGGTAAAATATACCGCGACGATACGCGCGAGATGGAAGTCGACCGCAACCTTGCCGAACAGCTCGGCGTCGAGGTGGTAGAAGGCTATTGCCCCAAGTGCGGCGACGAAATCGTCGTTATCGAACAAATCCAAAAACAAAAGTGCCCGGTGTGTAGGGCCGACCGCGGCGTTTTAACCAAAGAAATCAAGATCGAGCTGAAATTAGGCGATACGTTGCCCCGGGAAATCGAGGTCGCGGTGACGTGTCCCACCGGCAAATGCGCCCGGGTAGGGCGTTTACACGCGCAGTATAATTGGGATTGGGGTATTTGCGCCGCCATAGCCGGCCAGGAAATAGGCCTCGGCTTCAGCGAGGGGATGGTCCGGGAAGCGTGGGGGCCGCCGAAGCGCGTCGAGAAAGTCGGCAACGCCAAGAGGTGGTACTACGACGCCGGTTACGTAACCATCGGCGCCTCCGGTAAGGTCGTCGATATCAAGCAATAACGAAGCGGCCCGAAAGGCGCCGGTCCTTCGGGGGGCGCCGGAAAACAAAACCCTCCCTGGCGGGAGGGTTTTTTGACCCCGGCGGGATTTGAACCCGCGTCGCCGCCGTGAAAGGGCGGTGTCCTGGGCCAGGCTAGACGACGGGGCCGGGGGACGACGGCGTTTATACCATAAAAACGTACGTTTGTAAAGGTTTACCGCTCCGTCCCGCGTCGGGGCGCGATTTCGCGACGAGACGGATTGACTTCGGGCCGCCGGCCGCGTATAATTACGGGAAACGACGTGCGGTTACGCGATGAAATAATCGTCTTATCGGTGCTGGCCTCGGCGGCGGCCGCTCTAGGCCAATCCGAGCCCGAGCGTTACGCCAGCCGCGAGTTCGGTATCTATTTCGACGTCCCGGCCGGTTGGACGCTCGACCGTAAGCCGACGGACGGCCTCGTGGCGTTGAGCGATTCGCTGGCCCTTTTGAAAATTACGGTCGCGGCGCAAATAATGCCGAAGAAAATCGACGTACGCGAATTCGCGGACCGGCTCGAGCGAGAGCGGGGGCTCGCGGCCAAGGGGGCGGCCGTTGCCGGCCTCGTCGGCGACGCGGCGTTCGCCGAGGCGAAACGCGACGTTTTGAAACCCTTCGCCTACGACGATACCGAAAGGGTCGATAAGGCCCGAGAGAAATACGAAAAGGCCGAAGCCCAAAGGCCGGTCGATTTGGCCGGCGACGAGCGCGGCGAACCGGGCGCGATACCCGACGAACGCCGGTTCTTGGCGGAGATGACCACCAGGCTTTACGAGGCCGAAGGCCGCCCCGTCACGCAATTAATATTTTACGTCATAGGCGGGGGCGTCGGTTATACCGTAACCGTCGCCGCGGCGCGGGACGATTTTTACGCCGCGCTGCCGCTGGGCCACGACGCCGTAGCCGCCATGAAACTCGATAAACTCTCCGGCGGGCGGTACGCCCTCCCCGACGCCAAGGCGGTGGCGGCCGCCAAAAGAGGGATTATAATGGGCAAAGTGCTGAGTAACGGCAGCGCCGTCGGCGGGGCCGCGGTAAATTTATACGCCGACGCCGCCTCCTACGCCAAAGGGGTGCCGTCGCACCGCGCCCGCTCGAACGGTTACGGCGAATATACGATAACGCACCTCGACGCCGGCCGTTATTACCTGCTGGAAGTCTACGGCGTATCCGACGAGGGTGAGCGCGTGCGTTCCGTACAACCGATAACCAATATCGACGTCGTCGAAGGGAGGATAGTCTTCGTAAATATCGAGGTTTCCCGAGTACAATAAAACCGAAACGGCGTTAAAACCCCTTGTACGGCCGGGCGTCTAATCAACGGTGAAGGTGATTGGCGCCCGGCCCGTGCTATGGGCGAATTCGGACGCGGCAGCCGGGAGTTTTTCGGGAGATGCGGAGGTGATACCGTGGCGAAAGACGCGAAGTCGACGAGAGAGAAGTTGAAGCGCCGCCGGTCCGTCATTTATTCCGGTATACGCTCGCGTTCTCGGTAGCGGCGCACTTCGGCGTATGGGCTTTGGTGGGATGGCCCGGCGGCCCCCCGGCCCAACGGGCCGCTTTCGGCTCCCAAGAAGACCGCACGAAGGTCCACGTAACGCTGCCGTACGATAACCTTCCGCCGCCGCCGTCGCTCGAGTACGCCGAGCCGCCGCGTATGCCCGAGGGAATCCCCGGTAAGGGCGACTTGGGCGAAATACCTATGCCGGTGCCCGACAAGTACGCGGAGGCCAATACTATCCCCGACGCCCGCGTCCGTGGCGTCGGCCCGTTCCTAGACCCCGGCAGCCGCTTGACCGTGGAAACGCCGGGCGCGGCCGTAGCGGGGCCCGTGTCGGCATCGCCGGAACGTATAGAAATCGTTCCTACCTCCAAAGCGCCGGCTATAATATACCGGAGCCGCCCGGCGTACCCGGACATTGCCCGCGATTCCCGCGTGGAAGGGGACGTCGTACTCCTGATTTACATAGACGCGCAAGGCGACGTCCGGAACGCCGTCGTCCAATCGTCGCCGGGCCTGCCGGCGTTGGGGGAAGCGGCGACGGAGGCTGCGTATAAGTGCAAGTTCAAGGCCGCGGAACAACAGGGCGTGCCGGTAGGCGTCTGGTACAGCCTGGTAATGCAGTTCCGACTTTAAGAATATCCGGGGAATCGGCTCGAGTATATCCGGGCTATGGAAGGAGTTAAACCGGAAAGGTCGCGGCCGCGTCGAAATAATGAACGGAGGTTTAAACTTGACACGGGTAACGGCTCAGGTTAATATTTACAAGGCTTTTGGATATTAGGAGGCAAGGCCGTGGCGAAGACAACAGAGGATTCTCAGGCGACGTTGAAGCGTAGGCTTTCTGGCGGCCTGTTCCGCTACACTTTTATGGTGTCCGTCGCTTTCCACTTCGGCATTTGGGGCGTCGCGGAAATGCCCAAGGATGTTCTCGGCAAAAGAGGCGACGTTAAGATGGGCGACGGTAAACTGAACTTAAAAGTCGTCAAGAAAACGTACGAAGATCTGCCGCCGCCCCCCTCGATCGAACGGACGGAACCGGCGCAAGCGCCCAAGGGTTTGGAAGCGAAGGGTAGCGTCGGCGAAGTACCGCTTCCGGTTCCCGACGAGTTGGCGGAAGCCGACACCATTTCCGACGCTGTCAGCGGGACCGAGGGCGAAGGGTTCGGCGAGGGTACCGAGATCATAGTCGAGGAAAACATCGAAGTCGAAGACGGCGGGGAGAAGAACCCCTGGGACGAGGTTACGATAATCGAATACTCGGAACCGCCGGTCATCGTTTACGAACAACGACCCGTATACCCGGATATCGCGCGCGATTCCAAGGTCGAGGGCGACGTCGTCTTATTGGTATACATCGACCCCTCGGGTAACGTCCGCAACGCCGTCGTACAATCGTCCCCGGGCCTGCCGGCGCTGGAAGAAGCGGGGAAAAAGGCGGCCATGAAATGCAAGTTTAAACCCGCGAAGCAACAGGGCGTACCGGTAGGGGTTTGGTATAGTATCGTTATGCAGTTCAGGTTATAAAGCGGGGATTCGACGCTTAGGCCGGGGATAACCCCCCGGTTTTTTTTTGGCGTTCGCGGGGGTGCGGCGGCGTCGACCGGCTCCGGCCGTTCTTTTATTTTGACAAAATTCGGCCGGCTATTTATAATACGGCGAAGGGGGCGAGCCTCATGCGTTTAACGGTTTATCTTTGGGCGCTCGTTTTCGCGGGCTTTTCGGCGCTCGCGGCGTCGGGTTTCGCGACCGACCTCGAAGGGTGCGTCGTCGCCCAGTTAGCCTGTCCCGTAAAAGTGACCGAGCTCGTTGCCGTTTACGGCCCCGCGGGTGCGAAGTACAAACCGGCTGACTACGTTAATATAAACCCCGAAGGGACGGCGAAATTATGGGTCTTCGCCGTATTCGAAAACGCGACTGACGACCCTATTACATCTTTTACGTTCGACGTTTTAGTTTGGGACGCTGGGGGAAAAGAGTTGTTCCGGGACGGCGAAGAGTTCCACTTCCCGCTTCGCGGCAACGCCAAGAGTTGGGAGTGGAGTTGGGCCTTCGACGATGCGGCCTCGGCGGCCGAAGTAGTTTTTGTCCCGCGCGTCGTAAACTTCCCGGCCAGCCGGAAATGGGAGGCCGACGAAAAGTTCGTCGAGCTCAAATTGGGCGAGTTGCGTAAGGCGGATTGAGAGGTGCGGTTTCCGCTGAGCCTTATCGCGATATGGCTCGGCGCGGTGGTTGCGCCGTGGGCTGGCGAGCTGCCGGCGCCGTTGGCGGAGGCGATTGAGCTCGGCGATTTCGACCGCCGGCTGGTTGAAATTAACAAACAATTCGATATACCGCCCGTTCCGCTCTCCGAACCGGAAGCGATGTACCCCGAAATAGCCGGCGAGGCCGGTGCTCAAGGGACGGTTAAAGTCGTCCTCCGCATCGACGAGTACGGCGACGTGCGCGACGCGGTAGTAGCGGACTCGCCCGGGTGGCTCGCTCTCGAGGAGGCGGCGCGAAAGGCCGCGTACACGATTCGTTATAAGCCGGCGACGCGTGACGGCGAACCCGCGGCCGTCTGGTACGTGGCGGACATCATCTTTTTTATACCGCCATCCGGCGGTTAGTACCGATAATCCGACCGCGCTTATATGACTACCTCTGCGCTTACTTTACCGCCCGGCATTCCGGAGGAGTATAAAAAAGGCATAGTCGAAGCCTTGGGGCCGTGGGCCGGGGACGAACGCCTCGAGGGTATATTGCTATTGGGTAGAGCTCGGGGTTTTCGATATTACGCGCCGGGAGCGGACGTGGTCGTGGTAACGGCGTCCGGCGACGCGGTAGGCCGCCGGGGGCTGCGCGCGGTCTGCGGAAGAACGTGGCTTCGCGTAAGGGTTACTTCTCGGCGGGTATTCCTTGACGAGTTGACGACCGGCCCGGTAACGCCGTTCAAGCTCGCGCTGAGGGAAGCCTTCGTCGCGCGCGACCGCCGGGGCCGACTCGCCGACGCCCTTCGCGCGCTGGAGCCCGTGCTCAATCACGGTTTGCCGCGGGCGAGGTTGGCCGCGGCGGCGGAGGTCGCGGCCGCTTTACGGAGCTCGGACGTCGCTTTGGCCGCCGCCGGTTCGTACGACGCCGCCGAAGCGCTCGCGCGCGCAACGGTCAAACTCGCCGAGCTCGAGCTTTTAAACGACGGTGTTTGGCCGTCGCTGGAGTGTCCGCTGGCCGCTGCGGCGGGAGGCGATGCCCGCCGGTTGTACGCGTCGATTTGGCGCGCCCGCGACGACGTGAGCAAACTTAACCGGGTTGCGGCGGAAGCCGCCGCTTTGTTTAGACGCTTACTACCCGCGGCGTCGGCGTCGGTCTTCGATTTCCTCATCAAGCGGGGAGGAAGCGCGCTGACGGCGTCCGTAATCGAGGCTCTGGATTTGGGTAACGTGGCCGATATCGATTTGGTGTTGGCGGCACTCGACGCGTACGGTTTGGTAAAAGTAGGGCGCGAGGAGCGGCCGGTGCCGGGGTTAGCGGGTTTAACCTATAGCGAACCGGTGCTGACGTTGCCCTGATGGTTTATAAACTCTTGCTCATCGCGAGCTAATTCGTAGAGGGACAGGTATGGCGTCGAATTTTACTTCGGTTTGTACGAGGGTTATTTCCGCGTCCGTGATGTCCGCTTTAGCGGCGACCGCGGCTTTCGGGGCCCGCGGCGCTTCGCTTACGACGACGCGGCGGCTAACGGTCGAAGTCGACGGAGGTGAGTTCGCCGTTAACCTGAACGACCGGAACGCGACGTTTGCGGTTTCGGCGCCGGCGAGGTCCGTGGTGAAGGTGGAACCCGGCGTAACTATCTCGACGGCGATTTACCCGTCGTTCGCCGCGGCGCCCGGACCTTCTTTACCTTCGCTCGAGCTTATCCGGTGGGGCGGCGTCGTTTTCGAAGAAGGCGCTCTGGCGGCGGTCGAGCTTCAATTGGAAAAGGAGGCCGGCGCGTTGGTTTCCGGCAAGGCGGGGTTTCTGACCGCGCTCGCGCTGAAGTTGAAGGCGGCGTACGAAGCCGAAGACCGTCCGGCCCCCCGCATAGCTTTCGCCGATGCCCAGGCTTTCGTGGGAACCGCCGTAGGGCTGTCCAGGGTCGACGGTAAAGTTCCGCCGGAGCTCGGCCTGGCGAGCGAGGCGGCCGGCAAGGCCGCCCAGGACAAGGAAAGGTTTTTGAAGGAGAACGTTTTGGCGCGGGTCCCAACGGTCCGTTACGGGTGGGGCGAGGATTTGAAGCGGATATACCTTACCGGTCTGTGGTTAAGGCGCGGTTTCGAACGCGCGGACGAGCGGGAGTTTAAAGCGGCCTTGGCGTTGGCGTGGGCCGTCGAGAGCGACGCCGAGTTGGCCCGCCAATACCGGGCGCTTGCCGGATTTTACGACGCGCTCGCCGGGGCGCCGCCGGATAGCGCGTCGGTTGCCGATTATTACGCTCTGTTCGCCGGGAAGGACGCGGTCACGGTCCTCAGTGAACTCGGCACGGTTCGGAAGCTGCAGCTGGACGCCAAAGATAAAGGCGAATTTTTCGTCTTCCTACCGGCGCTGGGCCAGCCGGACGTGGAATTGATACGCCGTTGGGTAGCTCGCGGCGGCGCGCCCGAGGGGGCGTGGGGAGGAGGGTACGCGGCGGCATTAGCCGGCGGGGAAGGAGCCGCTTCCGCGCCGGCGCGCGACGCGCCGTGGTTGGCGTACGTGACGTACGCCTGGGCGGCTTTGGCGGCTCCCGAAGCTACGCCGGAAGCGGCGAAGATGACTTGGGACGATGGTTATAAAAAACGCCTCGGCGAAACGTTCGTTACCTCTTTTGAGCAGGTACGGGGCCGTGCGCCGGCGGCGCCGCCTCCGGCCGCCGGGGGCGAGGGGTTGGCGGTCGACGTCCCGCCGGATTTACGGTTGGAACCTTTACCGGAGTATTACGTACGGCTGGCCCGGGCGTACGCCCGGTTGGGGGATATCCTCGTGGCCGCGCTAACGCCCGACGGTTTGGAAGGCGTGCGGGGGCGGCGCGAACGGGGCGCCGCGGCTGCGGCGTCGGTCGCCGCGGAAGCGGCCGATATCAGCCGGTTGTTTTTCGGTTTGTACTTGCTCTCGTGCGCCGACGTTGGTATAACCCCTTCGTTGAGGTATGGGGAGGTTCCCGACCGTACGGCGGCGGCGACGCAGGCGTACGAGTGGCTTGCGGACTGGCGCGCGGACCCGGATATGGCGACGGACGTGCGCGATGCCTGGCCGCTCGGGCCGGCGGACCCCGCCGACCCCGGCGAGGGGACCGTTTATCGATGCGTTCTCGGCGTGCGCGCCGTAGACGTCGAGGTTAAATACGAGCGGAAGCCGTCGTTCTCCTTGACCGGGACGACGCGGACCGCGGACCTGCACTTCAAACCGGCGAAGTATACGGTTTACGTGCCGGTGGTAGTCGAGGTCGTCGTGCCGGCCGCGAAGCCTTTAACCAGAGCGCAATTCCGAAATATCTGTAACGAGCATAAGACCGAAGGGGCCATCGTCGCTGCTTTGAAAGAGTACGGCAAACCGGAAGAAAAGCCGCCGGAGGAGCCGGTGGCCGGGCCCGAGAAGAAAGTCGATACCGGAATGGTCGTGCTTATCGTCGTATTGGCCTTATTCGCGTTGATAGCGATTATAGCCCTTGCCGCGAGCCGGCAGCGTTACTGAGCGTACTTAATTCCTTCCTCCTTGACTTGCAACGGCGGTTGTGATAGCATTTCGCGCTGGAACGGAGGATTTTCCTCCGCTTTTTTATATCGTGACTTTGTTAAAATACCGTTTCTCCACATCATTAACGTTAATAACGTGCGCCTTGGCTGCTCTGGGCGTGGCTACGTCGGCCTACGCCCAGCGGGCCGGCGAGATCGTAGTAGACGAAGTTAAATTCGAGGGATTGGTGAGCATAGACGACGCAGCCGTTAATTCGGCCATAAGAGTCGGTCCCGGGTTACTCGTTACCGAAGCCGAGCTGAAGACCATAATTCGCGACGACATTAAAAGGATATATCGCCTCGGCTATTTCGACCGGGTGGATGCTTATTACGAAGAGACTTCGCCGGGCCATATCGACGTATTCTTCGATATAAAAGAAAGGCCGCGCGTGACGGAGGTAAACTTCGAAGGGCGCAAGAGAGTAAAAAGGAAAGCGATTCAGGAAGTCGCAAAAGTCGAGGTAGGGGAGCGGCTTTCGCTGTCGCGGTTGAACGCCGACGTCGAGGCGATAAAGAAGCTCTACTTTGAACAGGGGTACCGGTTCGCAGACGTGTCGTACCGTTTGGAAGAGGAGCGGGGCGGCGTTAAGGTAACGTACTCCATAACCGAGGGCCCGAAAGCGGTGATTCGGGGGGTCGTCGTTGAGGGCAATAAGGAACTTTCGGATTGGTACATTTTAAATAAAGTGATGAAGACGAAGGTCGACCGCTTTTACAATACCAAGGTTTTGGACGAGAAGGTGTTGGAGGAAGATTTTCGCCGCATCGAAGAGGCGTACGCGAACCGCGGCTACGTTCGGGCCGAAGTCGTCGACCACGAAGTCGAATATCGGAGGAAGCGCTCGGCGATACACATCATAATTACGGTCGAGGAGGGCAAGTTGTATCGAACGGGTGAGCTGCGTTTCGTGGGCAACGAGAAGTTCGACGACGAGGAGTTACGGGAACGCGTCGATTGGCGCCCGGGCAAACCTTTCTCGGCCAAGAAACTCAACGACGGTACCGACAACGTTAGGTCTCTCTACAAGAATAACGGTTACTTGTTCGCTACCATCGAAGCCGCGGAGGAGATCGACGACGACGCGGGCAACGTGGACGCCGCCATCCGCATTGACGAAGACCGCCCGGCCTACGTGCGCCTGGTCGGCATTTCCGGGAACGTTTCGACGCGGGATAAAGTTATAAGGCGCGAATTGCGGCTCCATCCCGGCGAGATATATAAAGAAAATAAACTTATCCGCACCGTACAGCGGCTTCACAACCTGGGTTATTTCGACGAGATCCGGCCGGATATCCGCGTCGCCGACCGCGAGGCCGGCCTGGTCGACCTCGAGTTAGACATCGTAGAGAAGGCCAATACCGCCAAGGTTAACTTCGGCGCCGGATACAGCACCCTCGACGGCCTCGTCGGAACGTTTAGTCTGTCTTGGGCGAACTTCGACGCGTCGAAACTTCCCCGGATTTGGAAGTGCAAGGGTGCGGGGCAGGAGTTGCGGTTGTCAACGGAATTCGGCCGGCGCCGTACGCAGTATTCGATAGGGTTTACCGAGCCGTACTTGTTCGATACCAAGATCCTGGGTTCTTTTGACCTCTACGACCTGTCGCGTATAAGGCCTTATTACGACGAAAAGCGTTTCGGTTGGAACGTTACGTTCGGCAGGCCGCTGTCGGAGTACGTCCGCGGCCGGACGACGTATAAGTTCGAATCCGTGGAGGTCGTCTCTAATTTCTACGACCCGCAGAGGATACCCGTTTGGGTCGCGAGCGATTTGGGGCGTAAGAATACGTCCTCCGTCTCGTGGGGCGTGGAGCGCGATAGCCGCGACAGCGTATTCTTTCCCCAGGCGGGCTCGGACAACGAGGTTTCGTTGGAGACGGCCGGTTCCGTATTCGGCGGCGACGTTGAATTCTGGCGACTTACGATGGCCTCGAGCTGGTATTTCAAACACGTTTGGGAGACGGTGCTCGCGGTCCGGGCGCGGGGAGGTTATATCGACCGCTACGGCGCAACGAAAACGGTCCCCCTGTACGAGAGATTTTATTTAGGCGGCGCCAATACGGTACGGGGTTACGACGAGTGGGAGGTCGGGCCGCGGGACATCTACGGTAATCCCGAGGGCGGCAAGACGATGTTCTATACGAACTTCGAATACCGCATCCCGATATCGAAGGAGTTCTTTCATTTGATAGCGTTTTGGGATTCCGGTTATTGTTGGCGGGAGTTACGGGATATAAATTTACAAGACCTGCAGTCGGGCGTGGGGGGCGGCATCCGGGTCAATATCCCGATGATGGGCCTTTTAGGTATCGACTACGGTTACGGCCTGGAGGCGCATTCGGGCCAGATACACTTCAACATCGGCAGCATGTTCTAACGTTTCCGGCTTGGGTGCCGGCGTTTCCGTGCGTTCTAAAAATATTTAACCGCGGCTCTTATCGCGCAGGAGGAGGCGTTGCGAGGAGCGGACGGGCGCAGCGTCATATGGAACGTCGTCGGCGCCGGAGCATTAGCGCTAATAGCGGCCGGGTTTTTGGATATTCCGGGGGCGTTGGCGGCTTTTACCCCCCGGGGGGAGCCTACGGGCGCGGCCTTCGTCGTCGCCGGCCAGCTCAGGTGGGGCGCGGGCGTGGCGGCGTCGTTTCTCATTTTACGCGCTGCCGGCCTATTCAAGACTAAGGCCGTACGGAATTTATTACTGCTCTTTGACCGCGGGAACGCCGTGACGTGGGGGTTGGTGGTGCTGGGCGTCGCGTTCGCGCTCCGCCTCGCGTACGCGGCGGCGCTGGCGGAACCGCCTCCCGTATCGGACGAACAATACTACGACGGGCTCGCGAGGAGTTTGGCTGCCGGGAACGGTTATGCGTCGGCGGGCGTACCGACGGCCTATTGGCCCGTCGGTTACCCGGTAGTCCTCGCGACGTCCTATATTATCTTCGGTTACCATTACCTCCCCGTAATAATACTTCAAGCTGCGATAGGGGCGGCGACAGCCGCGGGCGTGTATTTACTTGCGCGCGCGTTGGGCTTGGAGTTATGGGGGCGCGCGGCGGCGTTGTTGCTGGCGTTGTGGCCGAGCCAAATCGCGTACGCTTCCCGGCTCTTCCCGTACGTGATTTTCGGTTTCATTTTCCTCGCGTCGGTTTACGTAATAACGAAGTACAAGGGGTATATCGCGGCGGCAGTAGCGGGGTTACTGGCCGGCGGCGCGGCGTTACTTATGCCTATCGCGCTTCCGTTGCCGGTTTTATTTTTTTTACACGACGTATTGACGCGGCGGGCCGTGCTTCGAGCCGCCGCGCGGGGAGCGCTGGCCGCGGCGGTAGCCGGGGTCGTCGTGGCGCCGTGGGTATGGCGCAATTACCGAGTATTCGGCGAGTTCATACCCGGCGATACCAACGGCGGCGTTACGCTTTGGATGGGTAATAACCCGCGCGCCACCGGTACGTACTTTTTCCCGATCGACCGGAAGAACCCGCTCTTGCTATTCGACGGCGAGCTCGAGCGCGACCGCGAAGGTTACAGGCTGAGTCGGTTTTATATCCGCCATAACGTGCGTCAATTCTTACTGCTTACGGTGCCGAAATTCGTTTACATTTACGGAGCCGACGTCTCGGCTTTTCAATTGGAAGGTTTGCGCAGGGGAGAAGAGCCGCGCGAGACGGCGGTGGGGCTCCGAGGCCGCGTCGCGCAGACCTATTATGCGCTATGCTGCGTTTTATTCGTACTGGGGTTATATCGTCATAGGCGACGGCTGTTTATTATCCGGTCACCGGCCCGGTCGTCTTTGGCGGCGTTGTTACTTTGGCCGGCTTACTTAACCGCGGTGTATCTGGTATTTTTCGGCCAGGACCGATACCACCTGACGATAGTACCGTTTCTCGCGGTGTTGGCGGGCGCGGCCGTTAACCTGAGAGAAGACCCGTAACGGCTCGGTACGCGTCGCGTCGGTCCGTCGCGTTGCGTACGGCCGAACCGCGGCCGGCTTTTGGGGATTCTTCTCGGTGAGCAAAGGTAGTTTACCGGTGGCCCTGCCGAACGAACGATACGCAGAAGAGTTCGATTGGCGCGCCTTGTCGTGCAACGGCATCGGTGCCGCGGCGTTGGCCGTAGTAGCGGCGGGGTGTATAAACATCTCGGCGCTGCTGGGGGCGTTAACGCCGTACGTAGAAACCCCGGGGGAGGTTTCCATAATCGAAGGCCAGGTCCGGTGGGGCGCGGGTGTGGCCGCGGCGTTTTTATTCCTCCGCGGCTTCGGCGTCTTCCGCCTGCCGTGGTTCCGCGGCTTTACGTCGCTTTTAAGCCGGGGCGACTGGAGACGTTGGGCGCTCATTATAGCGGGCGTTGCGCTGGCGCTCCGACTCGGTTACGCCGCGGTCGCGCCGCCCCCGCCCGTTTCGGACGAGATCCACTACGACGTCCTGGCCCGGAGTTTGGCGACCGGCGGAGGGTACATCGAGGACGGCGTCGCCACCGCCTATTGGCCGGTGGGTTACTCCGCTTTGGTCGCGGCCTGCTACGTCGTCTTCGGGTTCCATTATCTCCCGGTGATAATTTTCCAGGCGGTTTTGGGCGCGGCGACCGCTTTATTGACGTGGCGGCTCGCGTCGTTATTTTTTGATGAAAAATCGGCGCGCGCGGCCGGATTGATAGTGGGGGTCCTACCCAGCCAGCTCGCGTACGCGGCGCGGCTTTTTCCCGGGGTGCTCTTCGGCTTCCTGGCCGTCGCCGCGTCGTACGTTATAATAAAATACGGTAGGACCGTAGCCGCCGCCGGTGCGGGGTTATTGACGGGGGCCGGCGCACTCGCGGCGCCGGTGCTTATACCGATGCCCGCCGCCTTTTTAGTAATCGACCTTCTGAGGGGGCGCGGTTGGAGACGGGCGCTAACGCGGGCTTTGGCGGCCGCGGCGGTAACGGCCGCGGTGGTCGCGCCGTGGACGTACCGTAATTGGCGCGTCTTCGGCGCCTTCGTGCCGGTCTCGACGAACGGCGGCGTTATCCTGTGGATGGGGAACAACCCGGGGGCGGACGGTTGTTATACGTTTCCCCTCTCGTCGGTGAATCCGCTTTGGCTGGTGTCGGACGAGATACGGCGGGACCGGTTGGGCCGCGAGTTGGCGTGGGAGTTCGCCCGCCGCAGGCCGGGGGCTTTTCTCAAGCTTATCGTCCCGAAATTCGCCAACCTCTACGCCAGCGACATCTCGGCCTTCCAGTACGGCGCCGCCGTTTACGGCGTAGACGGAACCGCGTCCGCGCGCCGTTTTCCGGCGCGGTTAGCGCAGGGCCTATATGCGTTGCTTTGGCTGGGTTTTATCGTCGGTTTGGTTAAAAGCCGGCGGCGAATTTTAGGCGGCGTCGGGGGCAAATTACCGCTCGCCGCGGCCCTCGTGACGCCGGTTTACCTCACCGTTTTCTACCTCGTCTTCCACGGCTTAGACCGATACCATTATCCAATGTTGCCGTTTATGGCCGTTTTGGCGGCGTACGCGCTGGCAGGCGAATAAAAAACCGGCCCCGAGGCCGGTTTCTTTCGGTCGATTCGCGGGGCCGCTAGTCCGCCAAAGCCTTTTCCGAGAGTTTAATCGCGCACATATTGGAACACATCGTGCACGTATCGGTTTCGACCTGGGGGGCGTTTTCGCGACGCCGGCGGGCCGCCTCGGCCGGGTCGACGGCGAGGTCCGCTTGCCGCTGCCAATCGAAGCTTCTCCGCGCCCGCGACATCTCGAGGTCCCATTCGGCGGCGCCGGTCACGCCCTTCGCGATGTCGCCGGCGTGTGCCGCGATGCGCGAGGCGATTACGCCCAGCCGCACGTCTTCCGGCCCGGGCAGGCTGAGGTGTTCGGCGGGCGTAACGTAACAAAGGAAGTCCACGCCCGCGGCCGCCGCTACCGCGCCGCCGATGGCCGCCGTTATGTGGTCGTAACCCGGCGCCACGTCCGTAACGAGGGGCCCGAGGGTGTAGAAGGGCGCGCCGCCGCTGACGGCCTTTTGCAGTCGGACGTGCTCGGCCACGGCGTTGAGCGGTACGTGGCCCGGGCCTTCAAGCATAACCTGCGCGCCGCGCTGCCGCGAGCGCTTCGCCAGTTCGGCCAGCGTGAGGAGTTCCGTTATCTGGGCGCGGTCGTTCGCGTCGGCCAGGCAGCCGGGGCGAAGGCCGTCGCCGAGCGAGAACGTGAAGTCGTACGCGAGGGCGAGGTCGATAAGCCGGTCGAAAAATTCGAAGAACGGATTTTCGGCCGTACGTCGCGCCATCCACCCGGCCATAAGCGCGCCGCCGCGCGATACGATATCGAGCTCGCGGCCCTGGCTTTTTAGGCGCTCAACCGCGTAGCGCGTAACGCCGGCGTGGAGCGTCATAAAGGAGACGCCGTCGCGGGCGTGTTCCTCAACGACGTCGAACAACTCGTCGACGGGTGTATCTTCGAACTCGCGGCCCGCGTCCTCGGCTCGAGCCGCCACCTCGTACACCGGCACCGTCCCGAGCGGCAGCGACGTCTCGGCTATGATAGCTTTGCGGATGGCGTGGAGGTCGCCGCCGGTGGACAGGTCCATCAACGCGTCGGCGCCCGCCTCCTCGGCGACGCGGGCTTTGCAAAGCTCGAGGGCGACGTCGGCTTGGTCCCGGCTCGAGCCTATGTTGGCGTTGACCTTGGTCCGCAAGCCCCGGCCGATGGCGACGGCGCGGACGCGCTCTTCCAATTTTTTATTGAAGGGAAGGACCGTGACGCCTTCGGCGATGTCGGCGCGGAGCGCTTCGGCGGGAACGTTTTCGTCCGCCGCGGCCCGCGCCATTTCATTAGTTATGCGGCCTTCCGCGGCCGCCTTAAGCTGCGTCATAAAAGAACCATCTCCGTATATAAATTTTATTAAATAATCACTTGAAAGTCAAGGATATTCCCGTTTTGGCCTTTGGCGGCATCGTGAAATCGTGACGGACGATTCCGCATCCCCGAACTTGATTAAGAACGCCGATAACATTATAATCGGACCCGAAGGGATTCGGCCCGCTCGTTATAGTTACGGTTCGTTTTCAAGGAGTCGATATGCCTACCGACCTCGAGATCGCGCGCGCGGCCACGATGAGGCCTATCGCGGACGTGGCCGCCGATTTGGGTTTGACGGAAGACGATATAGAACTCTACGGCCGTTACAAGGCCAAGGTAAAGCTCGACGTCCTCGAGGCGCGGCGGGATAAACTGAGCGACAAGCTGGTCCTCGTCTCGGCCATAACGCCCACGCCGGCGGGCGAGGGCAAGACGACGACGTCGATAGGCCTCGCGATGGGCCTGACGAAGCTCGGCGAGCGCGCCTGCCTGGCGCTCCGCGAGCCCAGCCTGGGGCCGGCGCTGGGGATGAAGGGCGGCGCTACCGGCGGCGGCCGGAGCCAGGTCCTGCCGATGCAGGATATTAACCTGCACTTCACCGGCGACATCCACGCCGTGGGCGCGGCGCACAACCTTCTAGCGGCGATGGTCGATAACCATATCTACCGGCGCCTCGAGCCGATGCTCGACCCGCGGCGCGTCCGGTGGGGGAGGGTGCTCGACGTCAACGACCGCGAACTCCGCGACATCGTCGTCGGCCTGGGCGCGCCCACCGACGGCGTGCCGCACGAGTCCTTTTTTGACATCACCGCCGCTTCCGAGGTTATGGCCATACTTTGTTTGGCCGAAGATTTACGCGACCTCAAACGTCGCCTCGGCAACATCCTCGTCGGCTTCACGTACAAGCGCGAGCCGGTATACGCGCGCGACCTCGGCGCGGCCGGCGCGATGACGGTCTTGCTGCGCGACGCGCTCAAGCCCAACCTCGTCCAGACCATCGAGGGGACGCCGGCCTTCGTTCACGGCGGCCCGTTCGCCAACATCGCCCAGGGGACCAACTCCGTCGTCGCGACGAAGATGGCGCTCGCGTTATCGGATTGGTGCATAACCGAGGCCGGCTTCGGCTTCGACCTGGGCGCGGAAAAATTCTTCGATATAAAGTGCGTATCGGCGGGGCTGGAACCCTGCGCCGTGGTGCTCGTCGCGACGGTGCGCGCCCTCAAGATGCACGGCGGCCGGGATATAGACGAGTTGGCCGAACCCGACCGGGCTGCGGTGGAGCGGGGTCTGCCGAACCTCGTAAAACACCTCGAGAGCATCGGCCATTTTAAAGAGTCGCCCGTCGTTACGATTAACAAGTACGCGAGCGATACGCCGGAGGAAATAGACGTCGTGCGACGGTTCTGCGCTGAACGCGGGACGCCGTTCGCCGTGTGCGACGGTTGGGCGCGGGGAGGCGAGGGCGCGCTCGAGCTCGCGGCGACGGTCCGCGATTCAATCCAGTGCAATACGCCGTTCGAGCCGATGTACGCCCGCGATGACTCGCTCGAGGATAAAATATTCAAGGTGGCGCACAAGGTCTACGGCGCCCAGGCGGTCGACTATTTACCCCAGGCCCGAAAGGATTTGCGGCGGATTCGGAAATTGGGTTACGAGGAGCTCCCGGTGTGCATCGCGAAGACGCAGAAGTCGCTTTCCGACAATCCGAAGCTGCTGGGTAGGCCGGAAGATTTCCTCGTTACCGTGCGCCAAATTATCATTAACGCCGGCGCCGGTTTCCTCGTGCCGCTGACGGGCGACATTATCCGGATGCCGGGCCTGCCCGCCGAGCCGGCGGCTAAGCGGCTCGACGTGGACGAGGAAGGGAATATCGTGGGGTTAGAGTGAGCTTATTTTATGGGAGTTAAAATGCCGCCCTGCGGGCGGCTTTTTTATCGAGGGTTGCGGTTGAAATCGCCGGGTTTTAACCCCTCCCGAAACTTAACGTAATTTATGAGCTCGCGGGCGTAACCCCCCAATATATCAATCCGAAGGGTTCGCCC
>DATKVX010000074.1 GCA_035529855.1 bacterium | reverse complement strand
GGCGCCGATAGAGGTCTCGACCGTCAGCTCGTCCTCGAAGCGCGCCGGCGCCCGGTACTTGCAATGGGCCTCCGCTACCGGCATATATACGCCCGCCGCCTCCATCTCCGAATACGGTATGCCCTTATGTTGAAGGTAGGCCACGCGGCCGTCCTCGAAGTACGCCAGGTAGTGGCCGTAGTAGACGACGCCCATGGCGTCGGTCTCGGCGTAGCGGACGCGGAGGGAGGTTACTACGCGCGCGCGGCCGGCGTTCCCGCTAGTCGCCCCCACTTTTTTCCCCTTCCTCGAAGAACCCCATCGCCAGGAACTTCCGGCGGCGGTCCTCGCGGAGTTCGTCGCCGGACATCTTTTCCAATTCGGCCAGGTGGCGCTCGAGCGCCTCGGCCAAAAGCTCCGCGGCCCGGTCGTGGTCGCGGTGGGCGCCGTACGCCGGCTCCTCGACTATTTCGTCGACGACGCCGAGGCCCAGTAAATCTCGCGCCGTTATCTTGAGCGCCGCCGCGGCCTGGGGCGCGTACGCCCGGTCCCGCCACAGGATGGCGGCGCACCCCTCGGGGGAGATGACCGAATAGTAGGCGTACTCCTGCATCAGAACGCGGTTGCCGACGCCGATGCCGAAGGCGCCCCCGGAGCCGCCCTCGCCGATGACCGCCACGACGAACGGAACGTGGAGGTTGAACATCTCGAGGACATTACGCGCGATGGCCTCCGCCTGGCCGCGTTCCTCGGCGCCGATGCCGGGGTACGCGCCGGCGGTATCCAGGAAAGACAATACGGGGAGGCCGAATTTCTCGGCCAACCTCATCACGCGCAGCGCCTTGCGATAGCCCTCCGGGTGGGGCGAGCCGAAATTGTGGCGGATCTTGTCGGCGGTCTTGCGGCCTTTCTCGTGGCCCATCCAAACGACCTTGCGGCCGCGGAACCATCCCACGCCGCACAAGATGGCCTGGTCGTCGCGGAAGAGGCGGTCGCCGTGGAACTCCAACGGCCGCTCGATGAGCCGGCGGACGTAGTCCATGGTGTAGGGGCGGTCCGGGTGGCGCGCGAGCAGGACGCGGTCCCACGCCGTCAGGCCGGCGTAGACCTCGGCGCGGCGCCCCTCGAGCTCCCGTTCGCGGGCGGCCACCTCGGCCGCGGCGTCGGCGTCGCCCGCCTCGGCCTTAGGCCGCAGCGCCTCGAGTTGTTCCTCCAGCGCCGCGAGCGGCTTCTCGAACTCCAGGACTACCTTCTTCGCCTCTACCGCCATCGTTATCCCGCAACGCTTCAGAACGAGCCGATATACGTTAAATAGAGCACGCGCGAGTAGCGGCCCTCGTTGCCGAGCTTCGCGATCTGATTCTCGAGGAGGTTGGTGGCCCAGAACTCGAGGTTGAAGTTTTCGGTTACGCGCCACCGGACGCCGGCGTCCAGGTACCCGCGGCCCATGCCGAGCGACTCCGGCGCGTTATCGTTCAAGCCCATATCGTACGAGGTTAGCAACATCAAGTGCGGGCCCACGGTCTTCTCCACCGCGGCGTAGACGTCCGGGCCGTTGTCGTCCACGTCCTCGACGACGTTGTAGGACACGCCGGCGTGCATGCCCAGGGCGCCCAGGAGTTCGACCTCCTGCGAGAGCGCGAGGTAGAAACCCTTGGCCTTGAACTGGTAGCGGTCGTAGTTGACCTGGTTGCCCTCGGTGAGTTCGATGTAGGGGTCGAAGTCGTAGTACTTGCCGTGGCCCTGGTCGTCGTAGCCGAGGGCCAACGCGGGCATTATAGGACCGCCGTTGGTGATGCGGAATTTTACCTGGAACCCGGGGCGGGGGTTCATCGTGGGCGTGGCGTTGCCCAGGACGTCGACGCCGCCGTACGACATGCCGACGGTCAAATAGTCCAGAATGCCTATTTCGCCGCGCACCACGAACGGCTCCACGCCGATGCTGGCGTCGTATTCGCCCCGCAGCCGGGTCCAGGCCGTGGGGTCCTCTATAACCCAGGTCTCGCCCTCGGGGACGAAGTCCTCCTGGGGGTACGCGGCCGGCGCCGCCGCGGCCACGGCCGCCGCCAAGAGCGCGAACGCGCCCCGCGCCCCGCGGCCCAAATCGCGCGTCAAAGACTTTTTCAGCATAATCGAGGCTCCCGGGAAAAGTTTTTAGAGTAATAACCTACCGCCGGCGCGGAGTCAAGTCTAATCCTTACCATCGCCCCGGCCTTCGGGCGCGACGGTAAGGCGGACCTGTTTGACCCTCCGCGCGTCGGCCGCGGTAACGTAAAAATCCAGATTCTCGTACGACAGCCGCTCGCCCGTCTCGGGGACTTTCCCGGACAAAGCCGAGATGAAACCGCCCACGGTCTCGAATTCTTCCTCCGGTATGGCGATGCCGAGCTGCTCGTTCAACTCGCCTATGTCGGCGCGGCCCGCTATAAGCCAAACGTCGTCGCCGACCTTCTCCAGCAGCTTCACCTCGGCGTCGTACTCGTCGTGGATCTCGCCCACGATCTCTTCCAGCGTGTCCTCGAGCGTTATAAGGCCCGCGGTGCCGCCGTATTCGTCGACGACGATGGCGAACTGTACCTTGGCCGAGCGGAACTCCCGCAGGAGCTCGTTGACCCTCTTGGACTCGGGGACGTAAAAAGGTTCCCGCAAAACGGACCTCAAACCCTCGCCCGTGTCCTCGAGCTTGAAGATGTCCTTGGCGTGGAGGATGCCCAAGACAGCGTCGGGGGATTCATCCACCACCGGAATCCGCGAAAAGCCCTTGGCTATGACGATTCGTTTTATCTCGTCCAGCGGGTCGCGGATGTCCACCGTCACCATTTCGACGCGCGGCACCATGACCTCCCGCGCCACCGTCTCGCGGATGCTGAAGATGCCGTTTATCATCTCCCGCTCTTCCTCGGCCAGCCGCGCGCCACCCACGCCGCATAAGGCCTCCAACTCGGCGGCGGGCGAAACAGCCGCGGGGTCGATGCCGGCGCGCGTAACCTTGGCGAGCACCAGCGCGATCGTTTTGGCGGTCCAAATCAGCGGAAACAGCAACAGGTAAAGGAACTTGGCCACCGGCCTTATGAAGCGGCCGAGCGACCTCGCCGCGGCAGCCGGTAGCACCGCGCGCGCCGCCGCCCGCACCACGAAGAGCCCCGCGGCGCAAATGAGCCACGCCGCGGCCAAAGGCAGCGCCGGCGCCTCGAACGCCAAAAGCGTCGCGGCCGAGTACGAAGCGGCGATCAGTAAGAATACCTCGACGAAGAAGAGCGCGTTCAGTACGGCTAACGGGACTGCCGGTTTACCCGCGCCCTCCCCTGCCGGGTTGCGGTCGCGCGTCGCGTTCGCCACTACGGCCCAGCGTGCGACGACGAAAACGCCGTACGCCGCGACTAACGCGACGACCGTAATAAGTGATGGGGGCTCGTCCAACTACATGCACCTCGCTTCTTACGCCACGGCTCTACGTGAATACCCAAAAGCAGAGCGCCGTAACGCCGATACCCAGAAAAGCGCCCGCGGCAATCTCGAGCAAGGAATGTATGCCCAAACGGACGCGCGAAACGCCGATAATCAGCGCCAAGATAAACGTTATGGTAGCGACCAACGGATTGCGGCTCAAAAGCGACGCCGCGGTCCACAAGCCGAAAGCGGCCGCGGCGTGGCCGCTGGGGAGGCCGCCGCGCAGGAAAGTCCCTTTCCCCGTGAACGCCTTCAACGTTAGAACCAACAGGATGGTCAGACCCAACGCGACCACCGCCACGTGCTCGGGCGCCCGCCGCACGCTCACGATCGTCGTTACGATGGGGCCCTTGAGGGCCTCGAAGAATATGAGATAACCGACTACAACCGCGTTCAGCGTCGCGAACAGGACCGCGCCCGCGGCGACGTCCTTGGCGATGCGCGCCATCGGATGGTACCTCTCCACCGCCAGGTCTAGCAAGACCTCGAGCGAGGAGTTTATCATTTCGGTGATAAGGACCAGCGCGATCGTTACAAGTAATAATATGAGCTCGGTCTTGGTGATGGACAACCAAACGCTGGCGAATAAAACCAGGGCCGTGATGACGAAATGGATCTTAACGTTGCGCTGGGTGCGGAGGGCGTAGACGATACCCTCCAACGCGCTGTTGAAGGAGCGGGCGAGGCCCCCTTCCCTTAAAAAGAGACCCCTCTTCGACGGTCGCTTGTTCTTAGCCGCGGTCACGTTATACCCTTATCCGGCCTCGGCCGTGAGGTCGTTTGCGGCCCGCTCCATCTCGGCGCGGGCCTCGTCGCCATCGTCGTCGTATCCGGCCAGGTGGAGCAGGCCGTGGGCCACGAGGGCGGCGAGCTCTTCGTCCAACGCTACGCCCCGGCGCTCGGCCTGCTCGCGGGCCCGGTCTACCGAAACGTAAACCTCGCCCCACAACCACATCTCCTCCGGTTCCACCGGGTCCCGTCCTATGGGAAACGCCAGTACGTCCGTAGGGCCCTCTCGCCGGCGGTACTTCCGGTTCAATTCCGCCAGCAGCGCGTCGTCCGCTACCGTTACCTCGACCACCGCCCGACGCGGGACGCCGCACCGTTCACGGTAGCGGGCGATCAACGCCTCCAGCCGCCGCCGGCTAGTTCGACTTAGTTTCGGCAGAATGCGTAGACAGATACGGGACGACGTATTGTTCCCCATCTTCGGGATAAGTGGGCCGGATATGGAATATGCTGTTCAGGGCTTTTATTAAACTCTCTTTAACGAGCTGTATTTCGGCGAGGGTAAGCTCACACTCGTCGAGCTGGCCGTCGGCCAGCCGCGCGCCCACGATCTTCTCGACCATCGACCGAATGCTGGTGGGCGTCGGGCCCTCGAGGGAGCGCGACGCGGACTCCACGGCGTCGGCCAACATGATTATAGCGGAGACCTTGCTGTGGGGTTTGGGCCCCGGGTAGCGGAAGTCGTCCTCGGCCAGGACCCGATGCTCGTCCAACTTCAGGGCCTCCTGGTAGAAGAAGGATATCAGGCCCGTGCCGTGATGCTCGATTACGGCTTCTATGATGGGGGGCGGCAGGCCGGCCTCCTCCGCGACTTTGGCGCCCTGCTTGGTGTGGGAAGCGACGACCAAGCTGCTCATCTGGGGCGACAGGTGCTCGTGGCGCGCGCTTTCGGAACCGGTGTTCTCGGCGAAATAGGACGGCGCCCGCAACTTCCCGATGTCGTGGTAGTAGGAGGCGACGCGCGCCAAAAGCGGGTTCGCGCCCACCGCGCCCGCCGCCACCTCCGCCAGGCTGCCCACCACGATGCTGTGGTGGTACGTCCCCGGCGCCTCCAACAATAGTTGGCGGAGCAGCGGTTGGTTCAAGTCCGCGAGCTCCAGCAACTTGAGGTCCGTAACGACGTCGAACGTCATCTCGAACAGCGGCAGCAGTATGGCCAATATGGCGACGCTGGCCGCGGCGAGTACCGTACCCCACGCAATCTCCTCGCCGATTTCCCGCCAGGGCGACATATCGACTAGCCCTATGCCCACCGCCGCCGCCGCCGAGGCGAGAGCGATGCCGGCGAAAACGCGATAGAAGTCGGTCCTCCGCCGGATGTGCGCCACCAGGAATACCCCTACCGTGGCGGCCGACAACGATATAACCATGGGTCGGAACGCCACGCCGGCCATCACGCCGGACAGTACCGCCAGCGTCATCGCGGTGACGAAGCCGAAGCCCACGTCCACCAACAGCGTTATGAGCATCGCGCCCAGACAGGCCGCGAAGATATACAGCGACAACGGCGAATAATTGATAAGGAGCAAGGCCAGCGCCCGCGAAACGAAACACGACGCCGCCAGGACGACCGCCAACATCCACCAGTAACGAAGCTGGGCGCGCAGCGACGGCCTGTAGCGGAAGAAAAATATGCCCAAAACGCCGAGCACGAGCGCGACGAGCAAAGACCGGCCGCCTAAGGACACGGCGAGGTTTCGTACCGTCCTGCCGGAATAAAGGGCGGCCACCGCGCGGATCTGGGCGCGCGTTACGACGTTATTACGTTGTACTATCTTCTCGTTCTCTTCCACCCATCGCTCGACGGGTTCTACCGCGGTTCGCGCCTCGCGGCGCCGGCGTTCGGTCTCGGTTTCGTCGTACAAGAGGTTGGGTCGTACGTTCAAGGCTACGACTTCGGATACGGCCCGGCCTTCCTCGGGCGACAGCGACGCGTCTTTAACGGCCAGCGCGCGCGCCCGCCCCGCGGCCGTCGCCGGGCTCAAAAGTTCCTCGGTGCTCACGATGGCTTCGGCCTCGCCCTCGCGCTCGAGCAACGTCGCCGTCTTCCCCAACCCCCGGCGCTCGATTTCGGCGGTATCCAGTATGCCGTCGGCGAACAGCGACGCCAGCAACTCCGAGGAACGGCGGCGAACGGCGTCCAAAGTTTCGGATTCGGCTTCCAACAGGAAGACGAGCGTATCGCGGCTGAGGGCGATGCTCAGCTCGTCCACGAACGCCTCCCGTTCGTGGCCGCTCTTGGCCGCGTACGTGTCCCCCAGCTGCCGCAATATGACGAAAAACTCGGAAAGCTCGTCGTCGGCGATGCCGGCGATATGGGGGTTTTGGCGGAAGACGGGCAGCACCCGCGCCGCGGCCTCGTCCTCTTCGTGCCGCAGCGTCGAGCGGTCTTTATACACCGCGAATTTGTAGGGCGCCGTAATGTCCGTCTTCGCTATCTCCCCCTCCGTGAGCTGCGGACGGCGGAAAAATTGGCTGGGCGTAACGAGGACCGAGAGCGCGACGAAAGTGGCCAGGCCTATCGCGGCGCGCTTGGTATTGAGGCGACGCCACGGCTTCTCGGCCCTCTTCCGGCCGACGCCGCGCGGCCGGCCGGCGAAAAGCCGCCGCAACCTTACCCGAGATCTTTTACCGAACGCCACGGTAATCCCTTACTCTTCCGAAGGGGGCCGGCCGCCGGGCCGCCGCTTGCCGGCCCGGGCCGCGGAGGCGCGCCGGTCTACGCGATGCTTCGCCTCGTACCCGTCGTACGCGTCCACCACGCGTTGTATTATGGGATGGCGCACGACGTCGCGCCGCGTGAGGTAGACGAAGTCGGTGCCGTCCAAACCTTTCAATATATCCTGGACTTCGACCAGGCCGGAGCGGACGTTCTCTTCCAGGTCTATCTGCGTGATGTCGCCCGTCACCACCGCTTTGGAGCCGAAACCCAGCCGGGTGAGGAACATCTTCATCTGCTCGTAGGTGGTATTCTGCGCCTCGTCCAGTACGACGAAAGACTCGTTGAGCGTCCGCCCTCGCATATAGGCCAGGGGCACCACCTCTACCACGCCCCGCTCGATGAGCCGCATCGCCCGGTCGAAATCCATCATGTCGTGGAGCGCGTCGTAGAGCGGTCTTAAATAAGGCGCGACCTTCTCGGTGAAGTCGCCGGGGAGGTACCCCAGCTTCTCGCCCGCCTCCACCGCGGGCCGGACCAATACCACGCGCCGCACCTCTTCCCTCATCAGCATATCGACCGCCATGGCCATCGCGATGTAGGTCTTCCCCGTGCCCGCCGGGCCGATGGCGAAAATTATGGTGTGGTCGCGGATGCTGCGGGCGTACGTGCGCTGGCCCGCCGTCCGGGGCCTGATGAAGCGGCGCCGCGACGGCACCGGGATGGCCTCGGACAACAGCTCACCCAGCTCCGTCGCGGGGTCGCTCCGCAGCGCCTCCAGGGCGTAACCGATCTGCGAGCCCGCGGCCCCGGGCGCCCCCTCGCTGGACTCGAGCACCTGCTCGAAGAGCTCGGCGACGCGGTCCACCGCCGCTTCCTCGCCGCGGATGACGAGTTCGTTGCCCCGGGCGACGATATGCACGCCGAACATCTCCTCGGCCTGCTTCAGGTTCCGGTCGCCCGGGCCGTAGAACGCGGCCGCCTGGTCGTTGTCCGGAATATAGAGCCGCGCCGTAAACGAGCCCGACGTTTCGCCCTTCTTGTGGTCCTTAACCTTCATATTACCTCGTCGCGGCGACCAGCGCCGCTTCGACCTCGCCCGGGGTTACGGCGATAAGGGTTACGTGGTCCGGTACGTTTACGCGCACCGGATACTTGCCCGGACCCCGCGGATAGACCTCGGCCGAAAGCGGCCCCAACGCCGCCAGCCGGCCGGCCTCGCCCTCCAGCGTAACCGAAACCTCGGCCGGCCTCAGCTCGTACGCGCCGCGCTCGGCGCCTCGCGCCGTTACCCGCACGCCGCCGAAAGACAGACGCTCGCCCGGGCCTACCGGTACCGATACCAGCACCTCGTCGGCCCCCACGAGCGTGATGCCGGCGGGGGCTTTAATGGGTACCTGGGCCGCGAACGGCGCGTCGCGCCCCTCGGCGTCCACCACCACCGATACCGCCCGCACCTTATCCAGTACCCTAACCGAGCCGTAGAGGGTGGCCTTGGGCGGCTGGACCTCCGGCACTCCTAAATAGAACCCGGCTCGAGGCGAACCGGAGAAATCCACCTCTACGGGGACGGCCTTCGTAACGCGGCGCTCGAGCTCCACGATTACGGTCCTCTCGCTCAATATCTCCTCGACCTTCACGTCCTCGTCGCCGGCGTAGATAACGTCCGCGGTGGTAAGGCCTACGGGATACACGCCGGCGTCCTTGTCGGCCAGGTTTATTACCACTTTGAAATCGGCGGCGCGGAGGCCGAACAGGTCCCGCCCTTTCCCGGCCACGCGGAAAGACACCTTCTCGGGCTGGGGGCTGTTTACCGTGATACCGTCCGGCACGCCCTCTAGCTCGAGCGGCGCCTCGATTTCGCGATAGCCCTCCCGGCCGCTGGCGATGAAGAACCAGAACAGGACGGCGAGTAGGAGGGCCAGAACCTTAAAGCCCAAGTTGCCGAAAAGGCGCCGCAAGCGCCCGCGTAATTCCATCTCGACGCGGCGAGGCATACCCCGGCCTACAACCTGCCTTTCAAATAATCCTGCAGCGACGCTTTCAAATCTTCCACGCCCGTCACCGGGTTCAACCGGCCGTCGGCCGCGATGGCCACCCGGCCCGTCTCCTCCGATATAACGACGACCACGGCGTCCGTGACCTCCGTTATGCCGAGGGCGGCGCGGTGGCGGGCGCCGCGGCTCTTCGCGACCTCCGGGTTTTCGGTAAGGGGCAACATCACGGCCGCGGCCGCGACCCGGTCACCCTCGATTATGGCCGCGCCGTCGTGCAGCGGCGAGTGAGCGTCGAATATGGCACCCAAGAGCTCGCGCGATATCTCGCTGTTTAGGCGGACGCCCCGCTCGACGTAGCTGCCCAACGGGACGGTCCGCTCGAAGACGAGGAGCGCCCCTACGCGGGTGGCGGCGAACTCGAAGGCCGCGTTCACGACGATGTCTATCGTCGTCTCCTTTCGGCCCAGGACCGCCCGCACCAATCGGTTCTTGCCGATTAAGCCCAGCGCCTTTCGTAGCTCGGGTTGGAAGACGATGATGGCCGCTATGAACCATACGCCGCGCAGGTGCTCGAAGAACCAGTTGATCGAGTGCAGGCTGAACAACGAGGCCGCGCCGGCGACGACGGCCACGATGACCGCGCCCGCGGCCATAGGGGCCGCCGGCGTTCCCCGCACCAGCAGCATCAACCGGTAGATGACGAACGCCATCACCAGGATGTCTACCGCGTCTTGAACTCTGAAAGATAGGCCGAACATATTATGAACCGGTTACCGCCGACGCGACGGCCAAAGCCTGCGCCGTCGCCGCGACGTCGTGCACCCTGAGTATATGCGCGCCGCGGCGGGCCGCTATCAGCGCCGCCGCCAGCGAGCCGGCCAGCCGGCCGTTCACCTCCGCGCCCGTCAAGTCGCCGATGAACGACTTGCGCGAGTGCCCGACCATTACCGGGTAACCCAGGTCCGCCAGCGCCGGTACGTTATTGAGCAGCGCCAGGTTATGGTCGAGCGTCTTGCCGAAGCCGATGCCCGGGTCGACGACTATCTCGGCGACGCCCTGCGCCTTCGCCCACTCGGCTCGAGCGGCCAGGAAATCCCGCACTTCGCCGACGACGTCGTCGTAGCGCGGGTCTTTTTGCATATCGCCCGGCGTGCCCTGCATGTGCATGACGACGTACGGGAGGCCGAACTCGCCGCATACGTCCGCTATCGCGGGGTCGTCGCGGCCGGCGGAGACGTCGTTTATAATCGCGGCGCCGGCCTGGGCGCACTTCCTCGCCACCGCGGCCTTCCGCGTATCCACCGATACCGGGTAATCCGGCGCTATCGCCTCCACCACCGGCAGCACCCGGCGCAGCTCCTCCTCGGCCGATACGTACGCCGCGCCCGGGCGCGTCGACTCGCCGCCGACGTCGACCAGGTCCGCGCCGTGCTCGAGCAACCGGCGCGCGCGCGCCGTCGCCGCAACGGGTGTTTCGAATTCGCCGCCGTCCGAGAACGAGTCCGGCGTGACGTTCACTATCCCCATCACCAGCGGCCTATCGAGCCGCCGGCGCTCTCCCTTTAACGTTAGCTCGGGGACCGCGTCCCACGAGGCGAGCGCCCGTAACACCCCTCGGCCCAAAGCGTCCAGGCCGAAATCCTGTCCCGTTAATTTTTGACCTATGAGGGAGAGTTCCTTCGCGGTACCGAACAAAACGGCGTCGCTGCGGGCGACGCGACACGTAACCGCCTCCCGGTGAACGGCGGCTTCGGCGCCGGACGACAACGCCACCTGTTTGAGGATATTGGCCGCGGCCGGATGAAGGTTCCTTATATACAGGGCCCGGGAGGTGAACTTCGCCGCCATTATCTCCACGCCGCGCGGCGCGACGCCGACGGCGGCCATCAGCTCCCTCGCCTGGGCCGGCGAGTCGAAATTCACGCTCCGGATGGAAAGAGGGTCGTCGTTATCGTCGGTCATTACGTCTCGAGGGCCGGCTCGGCGTCGGGCACCTCCCGCGCTCTCTTAGCGGCCTTTTTCGCTCGGCCCTCGCCCGGCCGCTTCTTCTTCGCAGCCGGCTGCTTCGCGAACGGCGGCAACTTTTCGCCGGCCAGCAAGGTATCTATCTCCTCCCCGGTGAGCGTTTCCCGCTCCAGGAGCTCCCCCGCGATGAGCTCCAGCTGCTTCTTGTTCTTCTTCAACAATTTGTACGCGCGGTCGTACGCCTCGTCCACCAGCCGCCTTATCTCGCCGTCTATGACCTGCGCGGTCTCTTCCGAGTAGTCGCGGTGCTGCGCTATCTCGCGGCCTAGGAAGATGGCCTCCTCCCGCTTGCCGAACGCCACCGGCCCCAGCGTCTCGCTCATCCCCCAATCGCATACCATCTTGCGGGCGAGCTCGGTGGCGCGCTCGATGTCGTTGCCGGCGCCGGACGTCTCCTCGTTGAAGACCAGCATCTCCGCGGCCCGGCCGCCCAACATATGGTCCAACAATATGCCGCAGTATTCCTTGGAATACATGTGCTTCTCTTCTTCGGGCAGCGACTGTGTCAAGCCCAGCGCCATCCCCCGCGGTATGATGGTGACCTTGTGCACCGGGTCCGAGCCCGGCGTGAGCTTGGCCACCAGCGAGTGGCCCGCCTCGTGGTAGGCGGCGATCTTCTTGTCCTTCTCGCGGATGACGCGGCTCTTGCGCTCGGGCCCCATCATCACCTTGTCGCGCGCCTCCTCCAGGTCCGCCTGCGCCACCGCCTTACGGTCCCGGCGCGCCGCCAGCAGCGCCGCCTCGTTGACGAGGTTGGCCAGGTCGGCGCCGGAGAAGTACGGCGTCCCCCGGGCGATGGTCTCGAGGTCGACGGCGTCGGCGAGCGGGATCTCGCGGGTGTGCACCTGCAGGATGCCCAGGCGACCTTTCAGGTCCGGCCGGTCGACGACGACGGTGCGGTCGAAGCGGCCGGGGCGAAGCAGCGCCGGGTCGAGCACGTCGGGACGGTTGGTCGCGGCCAGCAGGATGACGCCCTCGTTGCTCTCGAAGCCGTCCATCTCGACCAGCAGCTGGTTGAGGGTTTGCTCGCGCTCATCGTGGCCGCCGCCCAGGCCGGCGCCGCGCAGCCGCCCCACCGCGTCCAGCTCGTCTATGAAGACGATGCACGGCGCGCGCTTCTTGGCCTCGTCGAACAGGTCGCGGACGCGCGCCGCGCCCACCCCCACGAACATCTCGACGAAGTCGGAGCCGGAGATGGAAAGGAACGGTACGCCGGCCTCGCCCGCGACCGCGCGGCCCATCAGCGTCTTGCCCGAGCCCGGCGGCCCCACCAGCAGGACGCCCTTGGGGATCTTGCCTCCCAGCCGCTGGAACTTGCGCGGGTCCTGCAGGAACTCGATTATCTCCTGGAGCTCCTCTTTAGCCTCCTCCGCGCCGGCCACGTCCTCGAACGTGACCTTCTGCTTGCCCTCTTCGAACAGGCGGGCGCGGCTCTTGCCGAAGGACAACGCTTTATTGTTGGGGCTTTGCATCCGGCGGAAGAGCCAGATGAAAAACACGAACAGCAATACGTACGGGCCCACCGAGACCAGGATCGTGAACCAAGCCGACCTCGAATCCTGGGTATCGACCTTGACGCCGGCGGCCTCCAGTTTTTTAACGAAGTCGGAATCCACCACCGGCACCTGCGTCTTGAACTTGGTGAACGGCTGGGCGTCGCCCTCGGTGCGGGCCTCGCGGCTCAGCTCGCCCGTTATCTTATTCTCCTGCAGCGTTACGGTGGCAACGACGCCCTTCGCGAGCAGGTCCGTAAACTTCCAATAGGGGATCTTGGCGACGTGCTCGGATTTCATAACGAAGAACTGGTAAACCGAGGCGACGGCCAATATTATTATCAACCACGGGAGCAATCCCCGTAACGCGCGCTTCATCGAGACCTCCGAACGCCGGAACGCGGACCATACGGCCGGTATTTTCGCAACTTATCCCGGATAAGGCTACCATATTCGCCCTTTCAAAACAAGGCAATTCGCGGCGGGCCTTGCGCCCCGGCGCGCCCGCGAGAAGGCCGGCCAACGTCCCCGGCCGTTCTTGCCGCCGAAAGGCCCAATTTCAAAAGATTTATTGACACATCACGGGGCCGATGTTATAAAAAGTCCTTCGCCGTTCACCAGTTTGGAACGAGAGGTGCCAACCCCAAGGGCGGGCGCTTCGCGGGAGTCTTTACCCGCCGCCTACCCCCAATACGATGCTCGGCTCGCAAGGAACGGTTCAAGTTTACACCGGCGACGGCAAGGGCAAGACCACCGCCGCCCTCGGCCTGGCGCTGCGCGCCTGGGGCCACGGCGCGCGCGTGCTCGTCATCCAGTTCATGAAGGGCCGGATAAACTACGGCGAGCTGGAGGCCGCGGCGAAACTCGAGGGGTTCGACGTTGAACAGTACGGCCGCGAGACCTTCGTCGACCGCGACGAGCCGGCGGCGGAGGACGTCGCGCTGGCGCGGGAGGCGCTGGCCCGGGCGCGGCAGGTAGTCGCCGAGAACGCGTACGACCTCGTCGTCCTCGACGAGGTGAACGTCGCCGCCGACTACGGCCTGGTAGAAGCGAAAGAGATACTGGACATCGTCGCGGCCAGGCCGGCCGAGATGGAGCTCGTCCTGACGGGCCGGGGCGCGCCGGCCGAATTCGCCGAGGCCGCGGACCTGGTAAGCGAAGTGAAGGAGATAAAGCACCATTATCGCATCGGCGTACCGGCGCGGAAAGGGATAGAGTTTTGAGGGGCGCCGGCGTAGTCACGGCGGCCGACTTCCTGGAGCGCTTCGTAGCCGGCGACCGGCTGGCGCTGGCGCGGGCGATATCCGCGGTCGAGGACGAGGCCGACGGCTACCGCGACTTCCTGCGCGAAATATACGGCCGCGCCGGTAATGCGTACCTGGTAGGCATCACCGGGCCGCCGGGGGCCGGCAAGTCGACGTTGGTGTCGCACCTGGCGGAGCGTTACGCCGCCGCCGGGCGCGACGTGGGCATCGTCGCGGTGGACCCGACCAGCCCCTTCACCGGCGGCGCGCTGTTGGGCGACCGCATCCGCATGCACGACCTCGCCGGCAACGAGCGCGTCTTTATCCGGAGTATGGCGACGCGGGGCAGCCTGGGAGGCCTGGCCAAAGCGACCGGCGAAGTCGCGCTGACGATGGACGCCTTCGGCCTCGACCTCGTGCTCATCGAGACGGTGGGCGTGGGCCAGAGCGAGCTCGACGTCGCCAACTCCGCCGACACGACGGTGGTGGTCGTCGTCCCGGAGTCGGGGGACGCGGTCCAGGCGATGAAGGCCGGCCTTATGGAAATAGCCGACGTGCTGGTGGTCAACAAGGCGGACCGCGAGGGCGCCGAGCAGATGGCGCGCGAGCTGCAAGTGACGCTCGGGCTGAAGCCGGAGGACGGCTGGCGGCCGCCGGTCGTCATGGCGGTCGCGACCGAGGGCCGCGGCGTCGACGATATACTGGAGGCGGTGGCGACGCATCGCTCGCACCTCGAGGAGTCGGGCGGTTTAACGTTGCGCCGCCGCGGCCGCGCGCAACGCCAGCTCGAGGAGCTGCTCGCGTACGAATTCAAGTGCGTGTGCGCCGCCACGCCGGCCTACGAAAGTTTACTCGAGCTGTTAACGGCCGAGGTACAGCAGGGGCGACTCACACCCTACGAAGCTTCGAGCCGGCTCTTTAAAGAAGTCTCTCGCGCAATGTAACGTCGAGGAGGAGAGAATATGGCCTGGAACTGGGACCCCGCGCAGGAAGAAGTACGCGAAAAGGCTCGCGCTTTCGCCGAGAAACACATTAACGCCGTGAGCCAGGAACTCGACCGGAGGCCACCCGAGTTCCCGGAGGATATTTTCAAAGCCATGGCCAAGGCCGGCTACCTGGGCTACCCGTCGGACCCGGCGTACGGCGGCCAGGGTAAAAACAAGCTGCTCTACGCCACGCTTATCGAAGAGATATCGTACGCCGACGCGGCGCTCGGCATCGTCATGGCCGTGCAGGTGCTGGCCTCGTATCCCCTCGAGAAGTTCGGCACCGACGAGCAGAAGAAGAAGTACCTGCCGAAGATGAACAAGGGCGAAATCCACGGCGCCTTCGCGCTCACCGAGCCCGGCGCCGGCTCCGACGCCGCGGCGCAGCAGGCCACCGCCGTCCTCGACGGCGACCACTACGTCCTCAACGGCGAGAAGATCTTCATCACCTCCGGCAACGTGGCCGACGTCGTCGTCGTCATCTGCAAGGCCAACACCGCCGAGGAACCGGACAAGTTCAAGGTCTCGGCCCTCATCTTCGACAACCCCGACGACCCGGGCTATTCCACCGAAATTTTAAAATACAAGATGGGGATACGCGCCTCGACCACGGCGCGCCTCTATTTCAAAGACGTAAAAATCCCGAAGGAAAACCTCCTGGGTGAGCACGGTAAGGGTTTCCGCGTCACGATGAACACGCTCGACGGCGCCCGCATCGGCGTCGCCGCCCAATCCGTCGGCATCTGCCAGCGCGCCTTCGACCTCGCCTCGGCCTACGCCAAAGAGCGCGAGCAATTCGGCGCGCCCATCGCCAAGCTGCAGGCCATCCAGTGGATGATCGCCGATATGTCGGTCCGCCTCGAGGCGGCGCGGCTCCTCACCTACAAAGCGGCTATGAAGGAAGCCGCGGGCGAGCCGATGGGCCTGGAGGCCGCACAGGCCAAGCTCTTCGCCTCCGAGGCCGCGAACTTCTGCGTCGACCGCTGCATGCAGATTCACGCCGGCTACGGCTACGTCGGCGACTTCTCGCGCGTCGAGCAGCTCTACCGCGACCAGCGCATCACCGAAATTTACGAGGGCACCTCCGAGGTGCAGCGGTTAGTGATAGCGGGCCATCTGCTGCGGTAATGATTGAATCCCAAGGGAGGCCGAAATGGGCAAAATCGGTTACGGGTACGGCAGCGAGTGGCACCTGTTGCGATATTTGGGCCGCCACCGCGAAGAACTGAATCGAGGAATAATCAAAGCGGCCGGCGCTGGTACCCGCGTCGAATGGTTGGACTTCGACTATACCGGGATTCGGAAACAACCGGACGCCGAACTCAAAGGATTAGATTTCCTCGCGGGGCCGAAGTACCGAAAGGTGCGCTCCAAGTGGCGGGAGTTCTGGCCGCCCGGGGGGAAACCTAATTGGGATGCCGTAGGGTGGTTATACCGAAGCGGCGGTAAGGACCTTTTGCTGGTGGAAGCGAAAGCGCACGTGAATGAGTTGGAATCCACGTGCCAAGCGAAATCGGAGGCGAGTCGGCGCCAAATAAACCGGGCCCTGGACGACACCAAGGAATACCTAGGAGCGCGAGAAAAAGCCGTGTGGACCGAGAAATTTTTTCAATATGCCAACAGGTTAGCGACCCTGTATTTCCTGAACGTCCACGGCGTGCCGTCGAGGTTGATACTGGTCTACTTCGTGGGCGACGTTTTCCCTGGCGGCACACGCGGCCCGAAAAAAGCCGCCACTTGGCGTGAGGCGTTGCGCAAGCAAGACCGGTACCTGGGTATCCCGCGGTCGCACCCGCTGAAAGGGCTTATACACAAATTATTCCTCCCGGTTACCCGGTAAACACTAAACCGTTTAGCGACGATCTACAGGTAGTGACGCTATGTTCGATAAAAAAGAACTCGAGAAAATCGCCCGGGCCAAGGCGGCCTGGGATAAGAAGGCCGGCGAATGCCGGGAGCGGGACGCCCTGTTCGAAACCGTGAGCGGCCTGCCGGTGGCGCCGCTCTATACCCCCGCCGACGTCGCCGGCCTCGACTACGAGCGAGACCTCGGCGTCCCGGGCGAGTACCCCTACACCCGCGGCGTCCAGGCCAATATGTACCGCGGCCGGCTGTGGACCATGCGCCAGTTCTCCGGCTTCGGCTCGGCGGAGGATACCAACGGCCGCTACAAATACCTCCTGGGCCACGGCCAGACGGGCCTCTCCGTCGCGTTCGACCTCCCCACGATTATGGGCCGCGACTCCGACCACCCATACGCGCGCGGCGAGGTGGGCAAGTGCGGCGTCGCGATATCGTCGCTGGCCGATATGGAGGTCCTCTTCGACGGCATCCCGCTGGCCGAGGTCTCGACGTCGATGACGATCAACGCCCCCGCGGCGCTCCTCCTGGCGTACTACGTCGCCGTGGGCGAGAAGCAGGGCGTCGACTCGAGAATATTACGCGGTACCATCCAGAACGACATCCTCAAGGAATACATCGCCCAGAAAACGTGGATATATCCCCCCGAGCCGTCGATGCGCATCATCACCGACATCATGGCCTACTGCGCCGCCGAAGTCCCGAAGTGGAACACCATCTCCATCTCGGGATACCACATCCGCGAGGCCGGCTCGACCGCGGCCCAGGAGCTCGCCTTCACGCTGGCCGACGGCTTCGCGTACGTCGAGGCCGGCATCGCCGCCGGCATGGACGTGGACACTTTCGCGCCGCGCCTCTCCCACTTCTTCAACGCCCACCTCGACTTCTTCGAGGAGATAGCGAAGTACCGCGCCGCCCGCCGGATCTGGGCCAAGCGGATGAAGAACAAGTATAAGGCCCGCGACCCGCGGTCCTGGCTCATGCGCTTCCACACGCAGACGGCGGGATGCAGCCTCACGGCGCAGCAGCCGGAGAACAATATCGTCCGGACCGCCATCGAGGCGCTGGCCGGCGTACTGGGCGGTACGCAGTCGCTCCACACCAACTCCATGGACGAGACGATGGCGCTGCCCTCCGAGAAGGCGGTCCTCATCGCCCTCCGCACGCAGCAGGTAATCGCCTACGAGTCCGGCGTCGCCAACGTCATCGACCCCCTCGCCGGTTCCTACTACGTCGAGTATCTGACTAATAAAATGGAGGAGGAGGCCGAGGAGTACTTCGACAAGATAGAGGCGCTGGGCGGCGTGCTCAAGGCCATCGAGAAAGGTTTCTTCCAGAAGGAAATAGCCGACGCCGCGTACGATTACCAGAAGAAGATCGAGCAGGGCAAGCGCGTCCAGGTGGGCGTGAACGAGTTCAAACTCGACGACGAAAAAATCGAGATCGACCTCCTCAAGGTCGACCCGGCGGTCGAGGAGCACCAGAATAAGCGGCTGGCGAAGGTACGCGCGGAGCGCTCGGAGGCCGAGTGGAAGAAGGCGCTCGGGGGTATGCGACAGGCCGCGCGCGACGGGACCAACCTCATGCCCCACTTCCTGGCCTGCGCCCGGGCGTACGCCACGCTGGGCGAGACGCTGGACGTATTGCGCGAGGAGTTCGACGAGTACAAGGAGACGCCGATATACTAGGCCGGCTCGAGCCGGCCCGGTGCACAGCGAGGTGGCTTATGACGCATAAACGAATACGCGTGTTGGTGGCGAAGCCGGGCCTCGACGGCCACGACCGCGGCGCCAAAGTCGTGGCGCGGGCGCTGCGGGACGCCGGCATGGAGGTCATCTACACGGGCCTGCACCAGACGCCGGAGGCCATCGTCGAGGCGGCGCTGCAGGAGGACGTCGACGTCGTCGGCCTGTCCATCCTATCCGGCGCGCACATGACGATGTTCCCCCGCGTCCGGGAGCTTTTGCGCGAGAAGGGCGCCGAGCACGTCCTCATCACCGGCGGCGGCATCCTCCCCGAGGACGATATTGCCGAGCTGCAGAAGGTCGGCATAGGCCGCCTCTTCACGCCCGGCACCACCACCGACGACATCGTAGCGTACATAAAAGAAGCCGTCCCCTCCGAGAACTGAGTCGCAGGGGCGAAGGGGGTCGATGGCCAACGAGGACCTCTACGAACGTTTAGCCCGCGTACGCGCCCTGGCCCTGGAGGGCGGCGGCCCGGAGCGCGTCGCCAAGCAGCACGACGCCGGCAAGCTCACCGCGCGCGAGCGCCTCGACATCCTGCTGGACGAGGGCACCTTCCGCGAGCTCGACGCCACCGTCGTCCACCGCTGTCACGACTTCGGCATGGCGGAGCGGCGCGTCCCGGGCGACGCGGTGGTAACCGGCTACGGCCGCGTCAACGGCCGCCTCACGTTCGTCTTCGCCCAGGATTTCACCTCCTTCGGCGGCACCCTCTCCAAAGCTCACGGCGAGAAGATCTGCAAGGTATGCGACCACGCCCTGCGCGTCGGCGCGCCCATCGTGGGCCTCAACGACTCCGGCGGCGCGCGCATCCAGGACGGCGTCGACTCGCTGGCCGGCTACTCCGACTTCTTTTTGCGCAATACCCTCGCCTCCGGCGTCGTGCCGCAAATAGCCGCCATTATGGGCCCGTGCGCCGGCGGCGCCGTCTATTCCCCCGCCGTAATGGACTTCACCTTCATGGTCGAAGGCACGTCGTACATGTTCCTCACCGGGCCCGACGTCATCAAGACCGTGATGAACGAGGAGGTAACCTTCGAGGAGCTGGGCGGCGCCCGCGTCCACGCCACCAAGTCCGGCTGCTGTCACGTCGTCGCCGCCGACGAGGTGGCGTGCCTGCAGGGAATTCGCCGCCTCCTCTCGTTCCTGCCGCAGAACAACCTCGACGAGCCGCCGTACGTCGAGACCGGCGACGACCCGGCTCGAGCCGACGCCGAGCTCGACGCCCTCCTCCCCGACTCGCCCAACAAGCCCTACGATATGAAGGACGTCATCCGGCGCGTCGTCGACAACGGCGACTTCTTCGAAATTCACCGCGACTTCGCGCCCAACATGATATGCGGTTTCGCGCGTATGGCGGGCCGGACCGTCGGCATCAACGCCCACCAGCCGCTGGTCCTGGCCGGCTGCCTGGACATCGACTCGGCCTGCAAGTCCGCGCGCTTCATCCGCTTCTGCGACGCCTTCAACATCCCCATCCTCACCTTCTCCGACGTGCCGGGCTTCCTCCCCGGGACGGCGCAAGAGTACGGCGGCGTCATCAAGCACGGCGCGATGCTGTTGTACGCGTACGGCGAGGCCACGGCCCCCAAGGTCCACGTCATCGTCCGCAAGTCGTACGGCGGCGCGTACGCCGTCACCTCCACCAAGCACATGCGCGGCGACACGGTCTACGCCTGGCCCACCGCGCAAATCGCGGTGATGGGCCCCGAGGGCGCGGTGAACATTTTGCACCGGCGCGAGCTGGCGGCGGCGGAGGACCCGGCTAAGCTGCGCGATAAGCTCGTCGCCGAGTTCCGCGAGAAATTCGCGAACCCCTACATCGCCGCGGAGCTGGGCTACGTGGACGAGGTCATCATGCCCCGGGAGACGCGGCCTCGCATCATCCAGGCGCTCGAGATGCTCCGCAACAAGCGCGACCATAACCCGCCCAAGAAGCACGGGAATATACCGTTGTAATAATGGTGGAAACTGTGAACGATTTACTTATTTTCACCTTGGTAGCGTACGTCTTCCAGTTCTTCGGCCTGGTGGCGCTGTTCGCCGCGGCCGGCGCGGCCCTCTACTGCGCCGTGCAAATGAAGAAGGTCCTCGCCGAGCTGCAGCGCCAAACCGAAACGCTGCGCCGGCTGGCGGGCGAGCCTCCCGCCGAGAAGGAAGCGCCCGGGGAATGAGCGACGGCGTCGAAATCAGCCTCGGGCCGCTCGAGCCCATGCCCGTCATCCTCGACCTGTGCGCGGGCGGCGAGGGCATAATCGCCCGGGCGTACCCGGGCCGCGTCATCGGCGTCGACTCGCAGATATCGGAGATCACCGAGGCCCGGCGCAAGTGCCCGCCCCGCACCATCTTCCTGGTGGGCGACGCCACGCGCACGAACTTCGTCGACAACACCTTCGAGCACGTCACCGTCTTCTTCGGCCTGATGTACGTGAAGGGCGCCGACGCCAAGCGGGCGCTCTTCGCCGAGGCCGCGCGCGTATTAAAACCCGGCGGCAGTCTGCACCTCTGGGGAACGCCGGTCCCCCCGGGCGACGACGTCTTCGGCGTCGCCGTCACGGTGACGCTGCCGGGGGGCGAGGCCGTGCGGACGGGCTACGGCGTGCGGGGCGAAGGCCGCGAGCAGGACCTCGCGATGGTCCGCGACTTCGCCGCGGCCGCCGGCCTGCAAGTCGAGGTGGAGGACGACCGCGGCGGCTGGTTCTACCTGCGCCTCGCCAAACCCAAGACGTCAAATGTTTAAAAAAGTCCTCGTAGCCAACCGCGGCGAAATAGCCGTACGCGTGATGCGCGCGTGCCGCGAGCTCGGCATCCGGAGCGTGGGAATATATTCCGACGCGGACCGGCCCGCGCCGCACGTCCGCTACGCCGACGAGGTCTACAACGTCGGCCCGGCGCCGGCGAGCGAATCTTATTTAAATATAGATAAGATAATCGACGTCGCGCGGCGCGCCGGCGCGGAAGCGGTGCACCCCGGGTACGGCTTCCTGGCGGAGAACGCGGCCTTCGCCGCGGCGTGCGAAGACGCGGGCCTCGTATTCGTGGGGCCGTCGCCCGCGACGCTGCGGGCCGCCGGCGATAAGCAGGGCGCCCGGGCGACGATGGCCGCGGCCGGCATCCCGGTGATACCGGGCTCCGACCCCGCGCTGCGCGGGGACGAGGATATAGCGAACGCGGCGGCGGAAATAGGCTGGCCGGTGATGATAAAGGCCGCGGCCGGCGGCGGCGGCAAGGGCATGCGCGTATGCGCCCGCGCCGACGACTTCGCCGAACTCCTCAAACACGCCCGGAGCGAAGCGCGCTCCGCCTTCGGCGACGACGCGGTATACGTCGAGAAGTGCCTCGCGGGGCCGCGCCACGTCGAGTTTCAAATCCTCGCCGACGCCCACGGCAACGTCGTCCACCTCCACGAGCGCGAGTGCTCCATCCAGCGCCGCCACCAGAAGCTGGTGGAGGAGTCGCCGTCGCCCGTCCTGGACGATGAGTTGCGCGCGCGGATGGCGGAGGCCGCACTCAAGGCGGCCCGCGCCGCAAACTATACCAACGCCGGCACGATCGAGTTCCTGCTCGACGCAGGCCGCGACTTCTACTTCCTGGAGGTGAACGCGCGGCTGCAGGTGGAGCACCCGGTGACGGAGCTCGTGACGGGCGTAGACCTCGTAAAGGAACAGCTACGCGTCGCCGCCGGCGAGCGGCTTCGGTTCGCCCAGGAAGACGTCCGGCCCCGCGGCGCCGCCATCGAGTGCCGCATCTCCGCCGAGGACCCCGACAACAACTTCTACCCGGCGACGGGGACGATATCGCGGCTCCGCATCCCGGCCGGCCCGGGCGTCCGCTTCGACGGCGGCGTTGCCCAGGGGTACGAGGTGCCCATATACTACGACCCGCTCATCGCCAAACTCGTGGTGTGGGCGGAGGACCGGCCGCTCGCCATCGAGCGGATGACCCGCGCGCTCAACGAGTTCGTCCTCGACGGCGTCGCGACGACGATTCCGTTCCACCGCTGGGTTATGGCGTCCGAAGCGTTCCGCAAGGGCGAATTCGACACCTCTTTCGTGGAAAAATATTTCCGGCCCGAGGCCTCTCACGCCGAACGCCAGGAGAAGGCGGCGGCGGTGCTGTGCACCATTCTCAACCACCTCCGCGGCCCGGCGGCCCCCGTTAGCCCGGACGGCGCCGGCCCCGCGACCGACGCCTGGCGGTTGGCCGCCCGCCGCGAGGGCGTGGGCGATTGATGCGCTACCGGACCACCATAGGCAGCCGCACGTACGAACTCACGGTTGAGGGCGAAGGGGCGTCGCCGGCCGTAAGCGTCGACGGCAAGCGTTGCGACGTCGACTACCACGAAGTGGCGCGCGACGCCATCTACTCGCTGATACTCGACGGTAACTCCGCGGAGCTGTGGGTGCGGCGCGACGAGCGCGGCGGCTACGTCGTCTTCGTCGCCGGCCACACCCTCGCCGTGTCGGTGGAGGACGAGCGCCAGCGGCGCATCCGCGAGCTGAAGGGGGCGGCGGGCGCGGACGAACAGGCCGCGGCCGAAGTGAAGGCGCCCATGCCGGCGGTCGTGCTGGACGTGATGGTCGCGCCGGGCGACGAGGTCGCCGAGGGCCAGGGCCTGTGCGTCATAGAGGCCATGAAGATGGAGAACCTGATGCGCGCACCCCGCGGCGGCGTCGTGAAAGAAGTTAAAATAGAAAAAGGCCGCGGCGTCGCCCTGGGCGACGTGCTGGTCGTTATTGAATGACGCGAAAAAATAAAGAGAGCGCCGAACGCGACGTCGCGGCGACTTCCGGGATAGAGGTCAAGGCGGTATACAAGCCGGAGGACGCGCCGGTCGACTACGGCCTTGAGCTGGGCGAGCCGGGCGCGCCGCCCTTCACCCGGGGCGTCTACGCCGACATGTACCGCGGCCGGCTGTGGACCATGCGCCAGTACGCCGGCTACGCCACGGCGGCGGAGACCAACAAGCGCTACCGCTACCTGTTGTCGCAGGGCCAGACCGGCCTCTCGGTGGCGTTCGACCTGCCGACGCAGTGCGGCTACGACTCGGACGCGGCGCTCGCCCGGGGAGAGGTGGGCCGGACGGGCGTCGCCGTATCCACGCTCGACGACCTGGCCGCGCTCTTCGACGGCATCCCGCTGGCCGACGTCTCGACGTCGATGACCATAAACGCCACCGCGGCCGCGCTGCTGGCGATGTACGTCGCCCTCGCGAAGCGGCAGGGCGCGGACCCGGCGAAGCTGCGCGGAACGGTCCAGAACGACATCCTCAAGGAGTTCTTCGCCCGGGGCAACTACATCTACCCGCCGGCGCCGTCGCTGCGGCTGGCGACGGACCTCATCCGCTACTGCGCGGCCGAGATGCCCTCCTGGAACAGCATCTCCATATCGGGGTATCACATCCGCGAGGCCGGCGCCACCGCGGCCCAGGAGGTAGCGTTCACGTTCGCGGACGCCGTCGCGTACGTCGAGGCGGCGCTGGCCGCGGGCCTGGCCGTGGACGACTTCGCGCCGCGGCTCAGCTTCTTCTTCGGCGCGCACAACAACCTGTTGGAAGAGGTCGCGAAGTTCCGCGCGGCGCGGCGGATATGGTGCCGGCTTATGGCGGAGCGCTTCGGCGCCCGGGACCCGGCGTCGATGAAGCTGCGCTTCCACACGCAGACCGCCGGCTGCACCCTCACGGCCCAGGAACCGGCGAACAACGTCGTGCGCGTCGCCCTGCAGGCGCTGGCCGCGGTCCTCGGCGGGACGCAGTCGCTTCACACCAACTCGCGCGACGAGGCGCTGGCGCTCCCCTCCGAGGAGTCGGCGCTCATCGCCCTCCGCACGCAGCAGATAATCGCCCACGAGAGCGGCGTCGCCGACACCGCGGACCCCCTGGGCGGCTCGTACTACGTGGAGGCGCTGACGCGCGAACTCGAGGCGCGCGTCGAAGAGTATCTCCGAGAAATCGACGCTATGGGGGGCGCGCTGCGGGCGGTGGAGAGCGGCTACTTCGCCGACGAAATAGCCGCGAGCGCGTACCGATACCAAAAGGACGTCGAAGAGAAAAAGCGCGTCGTCGTCGGCGTGAACGAATACGTAACCGGGGGCGCGCCGCCGTTCGAGACGCTTCGCCTCGAGCCGGCGCTCGAGCGCGCCCGTGCGAAAGAGCTCGCCGCCTACCGCAAACGCCGCGACGACGCCCGGCGCGAGGAGGCGCTGGCGGCGCTGCGGGAAGCCGCGGCGGCCGACGGCGCGCCGCTGATGGAACCTACTATCGCCTGCGTCGAGGCCGCGGCGACGGTGGGCGAAACATCCGACGCGCTGCGCGAGGCGTGGGGCGAGTACGACAAGACGAAGGGGCGGCCGTGACGGTAAAGGGCGCGAAGCTCGAGCACGTCGGCGTCGCCGTCAAGAGCATAGAGGAGGCGAGGCGGTTTTACGGGGAGGCGCTCGGCCTAACGCTCGGCGGCGAGGAGGTCCTGGCGGAACGCGGCCTTAAGCTCGCCTTCTTCGATGCCGGCGGCGTAAAAATAGAACTGCTCGAGGGCCTGGGCGGAGACCCGATATCCAAATTCATCGAAAACCGCGGCCCCGGCGTTCATCATCTCTGCTTCAAGGTCGACGACGTGGACGAAGCGGCGGCCTCGCTCCGCGCCGACGGCTACGAGTTCGTTACGGACGCGCCGTACGAGGGCGCACCCGGCGCGCGCGTCACCTTTATGAAGCCGTCGAGTACGTTCGGCGCGCTTATCGAGTTGCTACAGGAAGGTTAACCAAGGCGGTCCTTTAACCCTAACGAAAAAGGGAGACGTTATGGCACTGGTCAACGTTACCAAAGAGGGCGCCGTCGCGACCGTCACCATCAACCGGCCCGACGCGCTTAACGCTCTCAACGACGGAGTTTTAGCCGAGCTTGAGAAAATTATCACGGAGCTCGACGCCGACAAAGAGGTCCTGGTCGTCGTCGTGACCGGCGAGGGGAAGGCGTTCGTCGCCGGCGCGGATATCGCCGCCATGGCGGAAATGAACGGCGCGCAGGCGAAGGCGTTCGCCGAGAACGGCCAACGCGTCTTCGGCGCGCTCGAGCGCGCCCACTTCGTAAGCGTGGCCGCGGTCAACGGTTTCGCGCTGGGCGGCGGCATGGAGCTCGCGCTGGCGTGCGATATGCGGTTCGCCTCCACCAAGGCCAAGATGGGCCAGCCGGAGGTCGGCCTGGGCGTGACGCCCGGCTTCGGCGGGACGCAGCGGCTGCCGAAGCTCGTCGGCCCGGGTAAGGCGATGTACCTCCTGACGACGGGCGAGCAAATCGACGGCGCCCGGGCGCTGGAGCTCGGCTTAGCCAACGCCGTCTTCGAGCCGGAGGAGCTTTTGCCGAAGGTGATGGAGCTCGCCGAAGCTATCGCCAAGAAGGGCCCCACGTCGCTCGCGATGGTGAAGAAGGCCGCGCACGACGGATTGACCCTCACCGTCGAAGAAGGCTGCAAGCTGGAGGCGGAGCTCTTCGGCAAGTGCTTCGAGGGCGGCGAGGGCAACGAAGGTATGAAGGCATTCCTGGAAAAACGCGCGCCGAAGTGGTAGGCGGGCGCGACGGTTCTAAATCTTAAAGGAGGTCGTAATGGCGGAAGATATCGTAATCGCGGGCGTTTGCCGTACCGCGGTCGGCAAATTCCTCGGGACCCTCGCGCCGCTCCAGGCGTGGCAGCTGGGCGGCGTCGCGATTCGGGGCGCGGTCGAGCGCGCCGGGATAAAACCGGAGCAAGTGGACGAGGTAATAATGGGCAACGTCGTCTCGGCCGGGATGGGCCAGGCGCCGGCGCGCCAGGCGGCCATCGCCGCGGGCCTGCCCGCATCCGTGAACTGCGTAACTATTAACAAGGTGTGCGGCTCGGGCGCGAAGGCCGTATCGATGGCGGCGCAGGCCATCAAGGCGGCCGACGAGGAGATAGTCGTCGCCGGCGGCCTGGAGTCGATGTCCAACGTACCGTTCTACTTTTACAAAGGACGAACCGGCCAGAAGATGGGTAACATGGAGCTCGTCGACGGCATGATCCGTGACGGCCTGTGGTGCGCCTTCGAGGATAAGCACATGGGCTGCCTGGGCGACTTTACCGCGCAGAACTCCGGCATCAGCCGCGAGGAGCAAGACGAGTGGGCCGCAAACAGCCAGGCCAAGGCGCTGGCCGCGATAAAGGAAGGAAAGTTCAAGGCCGAGATCGTCCCGGTCGAGGTTCCCCAGCGTAAGGGCGACCCCATCGTCTTCGACACCGACGAGGGGCCGCGGGAGACGACGGCCGAGAAACTCGCCAAGCTCAAACCGGCGTTCAGCAAAGACGGCACTATCACGCCGGGCAACGCACCGGGCCTCAACGACGGCGCCGCGGCGATGGTGGTAATGACGGCGGCCAAGGCCAAGGAATTGGGCGTTACGCCGGACGCCACCATCGTCGGCTACGCCTCGGCCCACGTCGAACCTAAGATGCTGTTCTACGCGCCGGTGGACGCCGTCAAGAAGTTGATGGCCAAGACGGGCGAGTCCATCGGCGACTACGACCTCATCGAGATAAACGAGGCCTTCAGCGCGCAGGTCCTGGCGGACGGTAAAGGGCTCGGCTGGGACTGGGACCGCGTCAACGTGAACGGCGGCGCGGTAGCGCTGGGGCATCCCATCGGCGCCTCGGGCGCGCGCATCCTGGCGACGCTGGTATACGCGCTCAAGGACCGCGGCGGCAAGCGCGGCCTGGCCACCGCTTGCCTGGGCGGCGGCGGCGCGGTCGCGATGAGCATAACGATTTAACAACGATCCCTATACCGCACGGGAGGTTCCCATGACTATAAAGAAAGTCGCCGTCATCGGCGGCGGGACGATGGGCAACGGCATCGCGCACGTCTTCGCGCAGGCCGGTTTCGACGTCGTGCTCATCGACCAATCCAAGGATTTACTCGAAAAGGCGCTCGGCGTCATCACCAAGAACCTGGGGCGCCTGGTCAAGAAGGAGAAGATAACGCAGGAGGACGCCGACGCGGCGTTGGCCCGCATCGAGAAATCGACGGACCTGGGCGACGCCAAGGACGCGGACCTCGTCGTGGAAGCGGTCTTCGAGGACCGCGACCTCAAGAAGAAGATTTTCACGGAACTGGACGAGAAGTGCAAGGCCGAAGCCATCCTGGCGTCCAACACGAGCTCGATACCGATAACCGAGATCGCCGGCGTCACGAAGCGGCCGGATAAGGTTATCGGCATGCACTTCATGAACCCGGTGCCGATGATGAAACTGGTGGAGGTCATCCGCGGCATCGCGACGTCGGACGAGACGTACGCCGTGGCGGAGGAGGCGGCCAAGGCCGTGGGCAAGACGCCGGTGGAGGTCAACGACTTCCCCGGCTTCATATCCAACCGCGTGCTGCTGCCGATGATAAACGAGGCGTGCTTCGCGCTCTACGAGGGCGTCGCGACCAAGGAGGCCATCGACAGCGTCATGAAGCTCGGCATGGCGCACCCCATGGGGCCGCTGGAGCTGGCGGACCTTATTGGCCTGGACGTCTGCCTCGACATCATGGAGGTCCTGCACGACGGCTTCGCGGACTCGAAGTACCGGCCCTGCCCGCTGCTGCGCAAGATGGTCCTGGCCGGCTACCTGGGCCGCAAGACGAAGAAGGGGTTTTACGATTACGAATAGAACGTAGAACGGATACGGCGTAGGGGCGCACAGCTGTGCGCCCCTAACGGCCAGAGGCCTATACACGTACGTAGGGCCGGACCTTCAGGTCCGGCCTCTTCTTCATATCACGAAAAAGCGGTGGGCGCACCTAAAGGTACGCCCCTACGAATACCTGGGCCGCAAGACGAAGAAGGGCTTCTACGATTACGAATAGAAGGGACACGACGTAGTAGGGGCGCACAGCTGTGCGCCCCTACGAAACCCTAAAAAAACCCGGCCGGGAGACCGGGGTTTTTATTGCGATTTTACGGATAAAAACTTAGTATAAAAAAATACTGGGAATAGGGAATCTCCATATAAACGGGAGGTAACTAAATGAACCGCGTTACGGTAATAACGGCGTTGGCCCTCGCGTGCACGATAGCGGCGCAGACGGCGGCGGACGATGAAAAGGCCAAGTACTTCCGGCACGTAATGCTGGACGGGAAACACGATATCGTCGGGAAGTACGAGGTGCCCGAAGAAGAAGCAACGTGGGTCAACTGCTATCGCTTCGTTTATGACGAGGAAGGACGCGTTACCGAGGTAGGTTACCTTATGGGCGGGAAACCTGCGGAAGGTTCCTTTTTAGAGTCGAACGCCGCGTGCGTCGTTTTCGAGTATTATAAACCTAGCGAAAAGAGGTCTTTCTACAATGCGGCAGGCCAACCCGTCCCGAGTTATAACGACGCGTTCGGGTTCGGGTTAAAGCTTGACGACGAGGGCAACCGCGTAGCGTTAAAAAACCTCGGCGCCGACGGCTCTTTGATAAACGATAAATTCGGTGTCGCCGAATACCGGTGGACTATCGACGACCAAGGCCGCCGCGTTGCGGATATTCGAATAAACAGGTTAGGCCAACAAGTTACCGACAAGACCGGCTATTTCGAAACGCGTCGAGTCTACGACAACCAAAATAACGTCGTCCGGGTTTCGAACCACGACCGCGAGGGAAACCTTAAGGAGGATAAAAGCGGTATAGCGGTCAGAGAATACGAGTTCGACGCCGCCGGAAATACAGTCGAAACAAGGTATCTAGGCGAAAACGAGGAATTAAAACACCTTCCGGGCACGGAATTAGAACCCGACCTCGCCGATTACTTCATAAGGAGGGAACGGGATTTAGGGTACGCGATCGAGCGGTTCAAATACGGCGAATACGGTAATATCGTCGAGGTGTCATATTACGATAAAAAAGGTAACCTTGCTGAAAGAGAAGACGAAAAGGTTGCCGTAAAAAGGACTACTTACGACGACCGCGGCAACGTGGTCGAAGTATCGTACTTCGATAAAAAAGATAGGCCGACTAAAAATAAAGGATTGGGTATTTCTGTTGTACGTTCTACTTACGATTCGCGCTGTAACGTTATCGAACAATGTTACTACGACGAGAAGGGGAAACCTAAAAAGCGTAGAGGTTTAGGGGCCGCGATTATACGTAGGGTTTTCGACGAAGCCGGGAACAACGTAGAGGAAACCTATTGCGATTGCGAAGGGGAACGTTGTTGTAGGGAAGACCTTGACGGCGTAGCTGTTTTAAAACTTAAATACGACGAAGTCGGGAACGTAACGGAAATCAGGTATTTCGACCTTGCGGGTAAACCAACCGAAGTCCGCGGGTTCGCCGCTGTACGGAAGAAATACAATATTTACGGTTATAAAACCGAGGAATGCTACGTTAACCTCGAAGGCCGGCCGGTAGAAATCGAGGATGGAGGATATGCAATAATACGCTTTAAGTACGACGAAGACCGTAACCTTTGCGAGGAAGCTTATCTTAGTCCGGAGGGCCGGTATAAAACGCCGGCGCATTCGCCGGTAGCCGTTACCAGATATTACTACGACGCCCGCGGTAATATGGAACAGATCTCGTACTTTGATGAACAGGAGAACCCGACGCCCGCGTTTGGTTTCGTCGTAACAATACGCGCCGAGTACGACGTCGACGGCAACCTTAAGAAAATAGCTACGTACGATAAATTCAGAAACCTATTGACCGAAAAAGAAATCGAATAACTGCATACTTATAACAACGATCTCTCCTATAGAAACAGAAGCAAACCCCGGCCTCCAAAACTCGGGGTATGTTTACCCGTTATTCCTCGTTTAAAATTATCCTCCGCCGAGCTGCTTCTCCAGCGTCGCGAACGCGCCCTCCCAGTTGCGCTCGAGCCAAAGCCGCGCCTCCTCCCATTCCGGCGTGGCGCGCCAACCCGTGTGGACGAGGTGGACCTCGGTACGCGGCTGCGACGCGTCGCCGCCCGGGACGAACGCCACCGTCACGTGCGTCAGCGGCTCGCACTCGTTCATGAAATCGGCGTATTGCTTCGGGCCCTTCCACTCGAAGGCCAGCAGCTTGCCCGGCTCGAGCGCCGTAACCCGGCAGCCGATGGTGCTGTCGAACGCCGGCTCGTCGGGGTTCCAGAAGAGCTCGTACTTGCCACCCACGCGCGCCTCGACGTCGGCCTTGACCGCGAGCCACTTCTCCAGTTCCCCGTTGACGGTAAACATCTCGAACGCCCGGGCGGCGTCGCACGGCAGCGTTACGGAACGGTAGATTATCTTGTCCATCGCCTCTCCTCTCTCGACGTCGTCGTTAATCCCCGGTAAGGGCGCAAGGCCTTGCGCCCCTACTCCAAACCGTACACCTGCCGCGGCGCGAGGTACTCGGGAAATCTGTCGGTCAGGGCTTTGCGCGCAAGGAAGCACAGGTGGCACTCGTCGACGTACTCGCCGCGGAGGTCAAGGTCGTACGCGCGGACGAGCTCGCCCGGGCCGCCGCGCAACAGCGGCCCGCAAATCGGGTGCGCGGCCGCGTCGTAATCTCGAACCAATTCCGAAAGCGGCGTCTCCCACATGTTGCCCATACTCAAGCCCTGGCACAGGTGGACGTGGCCGAAGGCGTCGAGGTGGACGCGGCCGGGGTCCCGCAAATCCTCGCGCGTACATTCGTCGAACTCCTCCCACGGCCTCGTCGGCAACCCCTCCACCAGCTTCTCTACGGCACGCCCGCGGAGCACCGCACCGCCGGCGATCACCGGCTCGCCCTTTTCGACGTCCGCCTCGAGCGTCGGCGCGTCGATGCAGATGGAACCGGACGGTACTCCCAATTCCGCCGCGGCGGCCGCGGCAACCCGGGCCGGCGTCTCCTCGACGTCGCCGTGATGGTAGGCGTCGTCGCTGAGGGAGAGGTCGTCGGCGCCGGCTTCTTTAAGCGGCTCGAGCCAGAGCGCGGCATCTTCCGCGGTCGTCGCCCAGTAGCAGTTGGTTACGATCCCGGCCTTGAAGCCGCGCGCCCGCGCCAGCTTTATTCCCTCCACCATCACCGGGTAGTAGAGGAACGGCTCGCCGCCCTCATAATAGATGAACCCGACCGTGCCCAGCTCGGCGGCCTCGTCGAGAACCGCGCGAAGTTGCTCGAGCGTAAACGTCCCTTCCGACTTCGGGCCGCAGTAGAGGAAGCAATGGTCGCACTCGAAGTTGCACGCGTACGTCAGGAGGAAATGTAATCCTTTGAGCATAGCCGTATCCCCTTCGCCGTTACAACTCTTTCGCGCCCGCCGGGGCGCCCTCGTCCTCTTCCTCGTATATCCTAATCTCGACTATCTAATACCTCGAAACGGCCTAAGTGCCATCACTCACCGGGACTAACTTTAAACCGGAGCAGCGCGCCGACGTGGCCGCCTTGGGCCAGCGCGCCGCCCTCCGCCGGGACGAAGCTCACGTGGGCCCCCGTCGCCTCGGCCAGGCCCGCCAGCTTCTCGACGGCCTCGGGCGCGCCGGTCGCCGTCTCGTAAAAACCTTTGCCGACGAGCAACGTGTCGACGGCCCCCATCTGCAGCGCGCGCTCCGCGGCCGCGGCGCCGGCAACGGCCAGGCCGCCCCGCCGGAGCTCGCCGGCGTAACGCTCCAGCACCCTCGCCTCCTCGTTCCGCTCCGCCTCCTCGAGCACGGGCTTTATCTTGGCGAGCAGCTCGTCGTCGCTCGCGTCCAGGTCCCAGCGGACCGTACCTACTACTTTCCCCCGCCACGCCGGCGACAGCTCTTCTTCGACCGCGGCGACCATACGGTCGCGGCCTGCAAGCAAAACGCGGTTCACGTCGCCCTCCGCGAAAACCTGCTCCGCCCGCTTCGCCACTTCACCGGCGAAACGTTTGACCTCCTTGTCGCGGCGCCGCTGGTACCGCATCTGCGACCAACCGCCCACTTTGGAGAGGTGGTGGATATTTTCGCGCAGCGCGTCCTCCTCCTCCGCGACGCGGCCCGCGGCGATATAAATCTTCGCGCCGGCCGCGTCCACCGTAATGACGCCCACCGGTTGGTACTCGTCCAGCTGGAGCGCCAGCGGCGCGATGACCGCCTCGTCGTCGACGGCGAGCAGCGGCGCCGGCGGCATAACCAGCTCGACGCCCCGGGTGAAGTCGGCGCCCAGGTCGGCGAAGAAGGCCAGGCCCGGGCCGGCGTAACCCTTGGCCTTTTTCTCGTTAACGTAATCGGATAAAAACGACAGCGAGCCCTCGAAATAATCCCGCTCGCCGGCGTCCAGGAACGGCGCCAGCCGGGCGGCTTCCTTGGCGATAAAATCCGTCGCGGCGTCCCACCCGTCGGCGAGCGCCAGGTACGCCGACAGGACCGTTCGGTCCGTCCGGGCCAGGCGCGCGAGCTCGTGCAGTACGTCTTCGGTCAATCTCATACTGAATCTCCCGGCGTGAAGTTATTAAACCAGCTCGAGGACCTCTTGCAGCGCCGCCACCCTGGCCCCGTCCCACTCCTCGGCGTCGCGGCGGAAGGCGTCGTCGCCGGCGTCGTCCGGTACGCGGATGAGGACCGCGTCCATCCCCACCGCCGACGCGCCGGTGAGCTCGCGGCTGCCGCCGTCGCCCACGAAGAGGCACGCCGCCGCCTCCACGCCCAAACGCCGGCACGCCAGCTCGTAGACGCGGGGGTCCGGCTTCTTCATCCCCACCGCGGCCGACAGGACCGCCTCGTCCACCAGCGGCGCGAGCGGCGTCTCCGGCCAGGCCGCGACGACCTCCTCCGAGCAATCGCTGATGACGCCTATTTTGAGCCCCCGCTCGCGCAGCGCCGCGAGCGTCGACGCGGCGTCGTCGCGGGGAACGAGGACCCCTCGTACGAAGTCGACGCGCATCTCGACCGCCCGCTCGAGCTGCGCCGGCGTAACGTCCACGCCGAGCTCGCGGCACAGCGCCCTCAGCTGCTCCGCCACCGGGACCCGGCCCAGCGCGCGGTCGTCGGCCTTCTCGTCCCATAAGCTCATAAAGGCCGCCGGCGATACGCCCAGGACGGCGCACAAATCGTTTAAAAATACGCGGTACTCCTCGAGCGAGAATATGTCCACCAGCGTACCGAATACGTCGAATATAACGGCGTCGTATTTCGTAGGTTTCCGCTCCATTTCCATTAGAAGACGTCGAGGTCCCGGCTCGAGACGACCTCGCCGGCGTAATGTTCCTTTACCTCGGCCACCAGCTCGTCGTACGAAACTCCCCACAGGAGTTGATGGTACAGGACCAATAATTTCGGCTCGGCTCGAGCCGCGAGCGCGGCCAACTCCCGGGAGGAGGTGTGGACCGCGGCGTGGTACTTCCGCCACGCCGGCGGGAGCGTTTCAAACCCGGCCGCCGAGTAAACTTCGTGGACGAGGATATCACACCCGCGGCTCTTCTCCACCATAATCTCCGTCGGCGCGGTGTCGCTGGATATGACGACCGTGCGGTCCGCCGTCCGGAACTTGTAGCCGTACGCGTCCCAGGAGCCGTGGTCGACGGCGAACGCCTCGACCGCGACGTTCTCGTCTTCGTAGACGACGCCCGGGTCGACGTCGTGCGCCTCCACCCGCCACCCGGTTTCGTTGGCCGGCTCGAGCCCTGTAAGGCGTTGCGTGATATCCGCGTCGTACGCGGCGAGGACGCGCTCCGTCATAGCCGCCAGGCCCGGCGGGCCGTACACTTCCAGCGGCTCCTCGCGCTCGAGCGTCCAGGGCGTTAATATTAAATCCGGGTACCCGGTCGTGTGGTCCGAGTGGAGATGCGTAAGGAACGCACGCGTGAGCCTCTTGGGCTCGAGGCCCGCGGCCACGGCCCGCCGCACGACGCCCGGGCCGAAGTCGACGACGTACGGCTGCTCGCCCACGACCACCGCCGCCGCCGGCCCGGCTCGAGCCGGCTCGGCGTTGGGCGTGCCGGTGCCCAACAAGACGACCGACGTGCCCTCTCGTCCGTTCGCGCTTTTACCCATAATGCGACGCACCCTCGTCGACTGCGGCCGGCGGCCGCCGGGGCGTTACCGCCGCCCCTTGGGCCGAATACAAGCGATATGAACGGTAACGGCCGCGGCGATGCCGACCAAAATAATCCTGACGATAAAATTCGACACCGCGAAAACGGCCGATAATAATATAGCCACCCACAGAAGGGCGACGGAAAATATTTTAACCTTAGCCGGAATCCCCCTCCCCCCGCGGTAGTTTCGCACGTAAGCGCCGAACCATCTGTTGCCCAACAGCCACCGGTAGAACCGTTCCGAGCTGCGCGCGAAACAGGCCGCGGCCAGCAGAAGAAACGGCGTCGTCGGCAGTAGCGGTATGAAGATCCCCGCGGCGCCGAGGCCGAAGAAGAAAAACCCGGCGGCGACTAGCAACCATCTAAACCATCTGCGGGATGAGCGGTCCACTACAAGTTACGGCCGCGCCGTACTCAATGGCGGTAGAAGCCGCCCAGCGGTACGCCGAACTCGCGGGCCAGCTCCCGGAACTCGCGCTCGACGTCGTCCCAATACTCCGGCGAACGGGCCTTGCCGCGGAACGCCGGGAACCGGTCCGGAAAGGTCTTCTCAAACGCCGCGGCCAGCCGCGGCCAATCCGCGGCGCGCACGTTCAAGGTCTCGGCGCTTATGCCGCCGGTAAAGCCGCGGACGGCCTCGAACACCGCCCGCAAGTCCGTAAGCCCCGGCAGTATCGGCGAGACGAAGACGTGCGTCGCGACGCCGCTCTCGTGCAGCTTCCTCAGCGCGGCCAGGCGCCGGGCCGGGGAGGCCGCGCCGGGCTCCAGCGCCGCCGCTACCCCCTCGTCGACGCCGGTTACGGAAAACTCCACCGTGCACCGCTCGAATTCGGCGAGGACGTCGACGTCGCGCACTACCAGGTCCGACTTCGTAAGGACGGTGACGTCGAAGGCCGAGGCCGCGAGTTCGCGCAGGAGCCCCCGGGTGAGCTCGTATTTACGCTCGAGCGGTTGGTAGGGGTCCGTTACGCTGCCCACGAGGACGTGGCCCTCCGGGCTCCGCATCGACGTTAGCCGCTTGTGGAGCAGCGCCCCGGCGTTCACCTTGACGTCGACGAACTCGCCCCACGGTTCGTCGTGGCCGGTGAACCTCTTCATAAAACGGGCGTAGCAGTAACGGCACGCGTGCGCGCAGCCGACGTACGGGTTAACGCAGAAGTCCACGCCCGGGATGTTGCTCTTCGTCAATATCGACTTCGCGCGTATCTCCCGAACCTGTATCGCCGCCGTCACGTTTTTCGGCCTATCATCAGCGTCGTCTCGAAATCGGTGTCGCGTCGCTCGACGTCGGCGAGGCCCGCGGCCTCCAACCAGCGGCGAATCTCGGCCTCGGTATAGGTATCGCCGGCCTCGGTGTTGACGAGCATATTGAGCGCGAAGATGACGGCCTGCGGCGGCCCCGCGCGGCCCTCGTCGACGACGAAGTCCTGGATGACGAGGCGGCCTCCGGGGTTGAGCGAGGCGGCGCCGTTCGCGATGAGGGTTTCGTTCTCGGCGGGCGAGTTGCTGTGCAGGAGCTGCGACATGAAGACCAGGTCGTAGCCGCGCGGCAGCTCGTCCGCGGTAGCGTCCCCCTCGACGACGTCTACTTTACCGGACAGCCCCCCGGCCTCGACGTATCGCCGGGCAAGGGGCGTTACGTGCGGGAGGTCGAAGACCGTGGCCGTTATTTTTTTCGACGCGCGCGCGAAGGCCATGGCGTACGCGCCGGAGCCGCCGCCCACGTCCAGCACGCGGGAGACGCCGTCGAGGTCCAACGTCGCGACGAGCCGCTCCGCCCGCAGGGAGGCGCCGGCGTGCATGGCGGCGATGAAGGCCTCGGTCCGGCGCTCGCCCGCCTCGCCTCCCGGCCGCTCGAACGCCGTCGTCCCCGCGCGGACGGCGCCCGTGAGCGTGCTCCACGAATCCCACAGGTTGACCGTGTGCATCAACCCAGCCATGTACTCGGCCTTACCCTTTACCAGGTATCGCGCGGCGGCCTCCGCGTTCGCGAATCGGCCTTCTTCTTTGTGAAGAAGGCCCAGCACGGCGAGCGCGTTCATCAGGCGGTCCGTGGCGCGGGGGTCCGTTTCCAGCGCGGAGGCCACCTCGGCCGAGGTCTTGCCGCCGTCGCCGAGCGCCGTGAACAGACCCAGCTCGTACGCCGTCAACAGGATGCGGCTGCGGAAGAAGGCGCGGGCGAGCTGGTGGAGGTCGTCGGCGTCGATGTTTACCTTCGAGTTATCCTTCGGCATAATGCGACTCCCACATTCTTTTTAACGTCGCCGGCTCTTTACCGGACGAAATATTCGCGCTCCGGCCGGGTTTATATACAACGAATTTACTCTTCCGCGCCGGCTTCGGGACCGGCCGCCGTTTCCGCCCGCCGCTTGATCCCCAGCATGCACTTCCGCATCATTATGAAGTCGCCGACGTCGATCATGAAGTACCCGAGGATTACGGGCCACCTCCACTTGTACCGCCAATGAAGCCGCGTCACGAGGCGCGTGCGGCGGCCGTCGAGGGGGTATAATCCCCACGCCCACGAGAACCCCCTGCCGGGCAGGTTCCACAACATAACACGGGGAGGCTCGAGCACCACGACCTCCATGCGATTGACTCTATCGAGGGGTATTTTATCCCCGACCTTCAAATCCTGGTACTCGGGTAAGATCCGCTCGGCGCTGGGGACGCCGGCGTTGTCGAGCCGGTCGTAGCTGTAGAAGCCGGCCCGGCGATAACCTATCTGCACGAGCCAGGGCCAAATTTCCTCCGGCCGGGCCTCGACGGTGACGCCTCGCGTGGTGTCGAGGTCCGGGTTCGTGACGAGGTCGTCGCCCGGCATGGCCCGCTCGAGCTCCTCGTCGGTCGCGCCCCACCGCAGCTGCCACGGCCTGAACACCAGCACGTAGGCGACGACGGTGCCGCCGGTTGCGCATACTATAATAAGAACGGCGTATAACAAGCCCCGGAGTAATTTTTTTAACGCCGACATACCCGACTCACTCCTATATTTAAAAACGAAGAACGTTTCGATATCAGCCTTTTGCGCGCTAATCGGCGGGGGACGCCTACTCACCTACTTCCTGCGATATTATTTCGGGGATAAGGTACGTGAACCATACAGCGTTCAGGCCTAGCGGTTCCTCGCCCTTTACGGCGCGCTCTTTTCCCACGCGGGCGGAATTGACGCCCAGCAAGTAGATTCCGCGGCTCAGATACAGGCTGAGCCGCGCCCCCCTGGCCTGCATTATGCCGCCCGGCCGCGTCAGCACCGGGCTGCCGCTGCAGCCGCTGTGGACCCGGCACTCTATCAGGAAATACGGTTCGCCCTCGAAGGGTATGGGGTAGAACGAGGCCAACGTTCCGCGGCGCACGATGGGTAAATTGTACGCGGCGTCGTGCAGCCCCAGCGGGTATCCGATTACGATCAGGTCTTCGCCCACCTGGACCGCGACCTCTTCCGGGAGGCGATTGTCCGGGCCGAACGGTTTTACGACGAACTCGCGCTTCAAGCGCGAGGCGTTCATCGGTATCGCGACGACGTCCACCGCCTTTCCCCGCTCCGGGTGCTCGAGCCAGCGCGGCCGGCCGCGGTGGTCGTAAAGAAGAACGACGTACACGCCGTTCTTGCGTATGTCGGCGGCGTCGGTATGCAGCCACAGCTTCAACTTGTCGGGGACGTGGCCGGCTCGCTCGTCCAATACGACGTGGCGGTTGGTAATCAAATATACGGCGCCGCCCGAGGCGTAGAAGAAGCCGGTGGCTCGAGCGACCAGCTCGTTCTCCTTGAAACACTCGAGCTGCGCCACGGCGAACGCGAGCTCCGATATCTCGATCGAGGCGCCCTCGGCCCGGGCGGCGACGGGTCCGGCCGCGGCCTCCTCGTCGAGGCTTTTAAAAACAGCCCCGGCGGGGCCGGGAGCGGCGGCCGTCAAAGCCCAGGCCGATATCGAAAGCAATATCCAACGTCGCGGCGTCATAATCGCTCCGCCCGGCGGCTTCGCGAACCTACGTCACCAACCTGGACGCGCTCCAGTCGATGACGACCTGTTGCGGGTCGTTCGGGTCCACCTTCAGCCGTACTAGGGCGCCGGGTTGAAACTGGGGTACCGCGGCCCGCGGGATGACGGCGTCGAAGCTCACGACGTACGGCGCGCGGGAGCCGTCGTCCACCTCCAGCGTGAGGTTGAGGTACGGCTGGTCGTTGATGGTGACGACGCCGACGATGGTTAGGCCCCCGGCGTTGACGAAGCGCGCGTACGCCTCCTCGCCGAACACCGCCGGCGCCCACTTTTCCGAAAACGCCAAGGGCAGGAACAGGAGCGGCCCAAAAAACACCCACCGCCAAGAGAACTTACGTCGTGCCCAAACTCGACCTTGCTGCGTCGTCTTCGCCCGCGTAAACTTCTACGCTTCATACCACATAAACCTTCGCCGCGCAACTACGAGCCGAAGCAATCGAAGCCGGCGTTTTTGAAAATATCGATCGCCTCGGCGTTATGCTCGACCATAAGATCGGCCCGATACCGGATTTTAAATACGAACTCGGCGTTACTCTTAATAGCCAGTTTAGTTATCCGCTCGCGGGACCTCTTGAGCCAACCCCCCTCCCCCTGCTCGTCCGCCTCTACCGCCTCGACTAAAACCCGTTCGAAGTATCGTTCGGCGTTCTCGTCGAAGGAGCCGTATTTCTCGTCGAAGGCGTTTCGGATTTCGTCGTCGCTCAAAGGCCGGTACCGTTCCTTATGACGTATCACCGACGGACTCAACTTGGGGACGTTGCGGGGGACGGTTTTGGGATACCCTAGACACAACAACATTAGCGGAAAGACGTACGCCGGCATCCCGAAATACTCCCGGGCCTCGTCGGCGACGTACGGGAGTCTGCCGACGTATACCGACCCCAAGCCGAAGCTCTCCGCAAGTATCACGACGGTCTGCGCCGCGCACATCACGTCGGCGTAGCCGAGGAGGAAATGGCTGAACGCCTCGTTGCCGCGGAACCCCACGCCCGATAGTTCGGCCCACTTCTTGAGCCGCCAGAAGTCGAGGCAGAAGACCATGGAAAGCGGCGCGTTCTTGACCCAAGGCTGGCGTTTGACCATTTGGGCGAGCTTTGCCCGCCGGTCCGGCTCCCGAACCAGTACGATCGACAGCGGCTGGATGTTGCAGCCGGTGGGGGCGTTGTTGGCGGCGTTGACTAGCTTGTCTATAACTTCGTCCGGAACGGGGCGGTCCTCGAAGTTTCGGACGGACCGCCGCTTCATCAATAAGTCGTAAAGTTCCATGATTTTTCTCCGCAATCCGTTATGAACCGCCGACGCGGCCGCCGCTCGCGCCGTCGGGCGCGGCCCGCGACGCCCGGCCCGTTTACGCGGTGCCGGGGACATTTACGCAAACTAAACTAGAAGACGGCCTTAACGTAAATGGGTTATGTGGTTTTAAATCTCGTGCCATATACTTTCCGCGGGAAATCGCCTTTCGCGTAATCGACCTCCCGTTCACGTTTCACAACAGCTTCATCCGCGTACGCCTCCACCACCTCGCCTACGATCAGGCTCTTATCCCCGGCCTCGATCTCCTGTTCGACTTTGCATTCCATATGAGCTACGCACTCGTCAATAACGGCGACCGTCACCGCGCGTGCCGGCTTCGGCGTCAGGCCCGTCTCCTTAAATTTATCCACGTCGCGACCCGAATGGAAACCGCAGTAATATATCTTGTCTTTCAAGGCCGCGGGCGGTACGTTTACGACGAACTCCTTCGTACCGGTTATCAACTCATAGGAATGGGTCGCGCGTCCTATGGCGCAGGCGAGCAGCGGCGGCCGTTTGGATACCGGCATGCAGAAGCTGACGGCGATGATGTTTGACCCTTTCCGGACATCGCCGCACGTTATCAGGAAATGCCTCATCGGCCACATAAACTCCAGATACTCGACGTCGACTTTCATCTTATCTTGCCTCCCGTTTTTCGCCCAGTCGAACGGCCCGGCGGCCTCTATCCAACCCCTTCCCAAGGGGTCGACGGAATTAAACCTCCGCTTCCCGCACGTCCAAGACTTCCGGCGGCAACACGGCCTCGCCCGCCGACGTCCATCCTCGCCAATTCCTTACGCCGCTCGTAAATCAAAAGACGCCGCTAGGCGGCGCCGTGCGGCACGACGCAGAGGAACCGTAAAACCTCCGCGCCGGTATTTTGGAAGTTATGTTTTTCATTGGGCGGGACGAGGACGACGGTACCCGGCTCGAGCGGGAATTCCTCCGCGTCGCCGACCGCAACGCCTTCGCCGGCCAGGACGAATACCTCGTGCTCCCAGCCGTGGGCGTGGTAGGGCGTGTGGCCTCCCGGCGCCAGCTCGAACTCGCGCATCGCGAAGTTGGGCGCGCCGTCCTCTTTCGTAATAATCCAGCGGATCTTGACGCCGGCCGCGCCCTCCGCGTCGACGTCGTCTTGCACGACCTCTTTGTAATCTCGAGCTAACATCGGTCCTCCTGCGTAGAGCGTTACAACCCGTCGCGGATTTTAACCAACGCCGCTAGGCCGGCCTCCTCCGCGGCGCGCGCCGCGCGGAGCGCCTCGGCCGCCTCGGCCCGCCGGCCCTCGTCCTGAATATGTTCCGACTTCAGGCCGTGGAACGGGAACAGCTCGACGACCTTCTTCAAGTTCCCGGCCACGACCTCGTAATGAGCTATCGCCTCGTCGAACTCCGCCGCCGGGCCGCCGAGGCGCTCCTTCGCCTCTTTCAGAAATTCCACGGCGAAGTGGCGGCACTCGTGCCAGACGGCGGCGTTGTAGGCCATGCCGTGGCCGTGGGCGATATTTTCCTCCACGGCCTTGACCCAGTTATCGAAACCGCCCAGGCCCGCTTTGTACTTGGCGTAAACCCATTCGGCGGGGCTCTGTGCGAACGCGAGCGCGAAGGCCAGCGCCTCCTTCACCGTCGTGCGGTCGTCGGCGGCCTCGCCCTCTACGAGCGAGTACATCTCCAGAACGCCGATGTCCGACTCGCCGAGGTCGCGCCACGGCTTGGGGCCGGCGCCGTCGTCGGCCCCCGGCCCGGAGTAGTGATAGCCGACGTCGTCGTAGCCGTAGATGACGTAGTACTCCGGGACGTCGAGCTCCCAGCCGTACGTCGGAAGGTCATTATCGAGCGCGAGCTTCGTATTCTCCCAAACGAGCTTGCGCTTCCGTTCGAAGTCGGCGTCTTTCCGGGTAGCGCTCAGGCCGCGGCTCTCGTAGCCGACGTTCTTCCCCAGCTTACGAAGCATCTCGGTATTCCAGGCCGTGGGGCCGCTGGGGCAGACGACGTCGTGGACGTTGACTATGAAGGCGTGTCCCGTCGCGCCGAAGAGCCACGCGTCGGAGACGTCGATACCCAAATAATCGAGACAACCCTTTACGCAGCCGAGGTGCGAGACCCACCGCGGCGTCCACCTGAGGTTTTCCAGCTCCTTTTTCACTTCCCGTGCCTCCGGTTTGAGTTATGACCCGAAATTAAACCCGGTTAGAATATAAGGGCCCGGCCTTCCGGGCCGCGAAAGCGACGAGTTCGCCCATCAGCTCCACCGGCGGCCCGGGGAAGTCCGGGCGTATTGCGACGTCGTCGAAACCCACGTCCCGCAACAGCTCCCGGTACTCCTCCTCCGTATATCCCTGGAACGTCTGGGCGTAGCGGCTGACGTCGCCGGTAGCCGCGTCTATCACGTAATACCGGGTGGTCGCGGTCCCGCGGGCCTCGTCCCAGAAGTTCTCGGTTAGACGGACGTACGGCCGGTCCGAGAACGGGCCGGCCTCCTCGGTGCGCCAGGTGGAGGGCCCGACGCCGATGTTCTTGATCGCCGCCCGGGGGTGCGCCTCGAGGAAGAATATGCCGCCGGGCGCCAGCGCCCGGTAAACGTTTTCGAGGACGGCCCGGCCGTCCGCCGGCCGGAACGTATTGAACTCGCCGAAGATAAGCATAACCAGGCCGAAGCCGTCGCCGTAATCCCCGGCGCGGACGTCCCGACGCAGGTACGTGGCGGCCGGGCCCTCTTTGCGGGCCTCGGCCTCGGCGTAGTCTATCGACGCCGGGGAGTAGTCAACCCCCCTGCACTCGTGGCCCAGCCGGGCGAGCCGGCTCGCGTACAGGCCCGGGCCGCAGCAGAGGTCCAGGACCGTCGTCGCCTTTCCCGACAATAATTCATCGTGGACCCATTCGACCTGTTTGTCGATCGTCTCGAGCCGGCGGCTCGCGGCGTCGTGCTCCTGGCTCAAGTGCTCGGCCAGCATCCGCGCGCTGAACGCCGGGTCGCTCCAGGGGATGTTCTCGCCCTCGGCCCAGGGCTCCGGCGGAACCCGGCGTTCGATTACGTCCCGCAAGTGCACGGGGAAATTTACCATAACCCGGCGCCGCAACCCAAACATATTTTCCCGACGAAAAACCGCGGCCCGAAGGCCGCGGTAACTCTCGTCCGCGTTAACCGGTAGATTTAGAAATGGCCGAACTTGAACTGCAGGGCATACGTAATCCCGGCCAGGTCCTCATCGGCCTTCCCGGGAAGCTCGACGCCGTTGACGTACCGGTACCAGGCCGCGGCCGCCCCCCGGCGCCCTTGCGGCGCCGACCGGGCCGGGACTTAAACGCCGTCCCCCAAGGTCTCGGGAATAAGGCCTATTATTTCCCGGGCGCCGGGAAGGAATTCGGGTTTCGAAATCCAAAAGCTCATCGCGTTATACTTGCCCGACGTTTTTCGGAACGAGCCCTCCCAGAACCGGAACTTCTCCACGTCGAAGGTCGCCTCCGGCTCGACGAGCGCCCCCGCCTCCGGGTGCACGTACACGCGCAGGTTCTTGCGGCCCACGTTTATCGTCAGGAACGGCCGGCCCCGCAAGAGAAAGATGACGCCCTCGCCGCCTACCGTCTTCACCTCGTCGACGCGCCGCGCCCACCCGTCGACGACGTACGCGACGAGCTCGCGCAGGACCTCCGCCGCCTCCTCGTCCGGAAGCCGGCCCGAGCTCTCGCGCCAGAATTCCGCCCCTATAGCTCGCTTGAGCGACCTCTTATCCATCGGCCTCTCCTCACATATTCTTGACGAACCGCCGCGGCTTTCTTCGGCGCTCAACCTCTCGCAGAACTCGCGCGCGCCTCCGCGCGGAGGCGCTTCCTTCGCCTCTTGGCCCGCGAGATGATGCGCGGCAGGCCGAAGATAAGGTGGAGGTAAAATATCCACCCCGGGAAGCCGATACGCAGGCCCTTCCTGGCGACGGCCCACATCTGACGGCGGTCGAAAAACCCGGAGCTTATCCGCTTCACTATGCGGTTAATATCGTCCGGGCCGTACCACGTCGAAAATACGCGGTTGCCCTCGCCGACGTAGTAATCGTCGCTCTCGTCCACGAGGCGCGCCAGGCCGGAATACTTCTCGTACCGCAGCCGGTTGGGGCTTATCAAATCGATGCCTATCTCCCGGGCGAAGGGGACTACCT
>DATKVX010000073.1 GCA_035529855.1 bacterium | reverse complement strand
GCTCCGTTGGGAGAAGACGGAGACCGGGCCGGAGGAGGACGTGCCGACGCGCGCGCTGCTCGGCTTCGGCGTGCGGCCCTGGCAGAAGTTGCTCCTCGTATTCCAGGCCGACGCCGGCCAGGAGGAGTGCCGGCGGTACCGCGGCGGCGTGGAGTATTGGTTGGATGAGCGTATCGCGCTGCGGGCGGGGCTGGACGACGGCGCGCCGACGCTGGGCGCCGCGGTGTTGCTGCCGCGGGGCGGCTACGCCGTCGGCTTCGATTACGCCTACGTGGAGGAGGACTTCACCGCGGAGGCGGCGCATACGATGTCGCTGGGCCTGTCGTTTTAAATCGCAGGCCGTTACGCGGCCTCCAGGGGTTACCGTGGCCGTTTGAAAATAACAAGGTAAAGAAGCCGGCTCGAGCGAGCCGGCTTTTTACGGCATATTTAATTATGGTTTGACAACGGCGGAGCCGCTACGGCCGGGTTGGGGGTAAATTATAGCCGGTGGAGGAGACCCGCGGTCCGGCCGCCGTTTTTCTATTCTAGGCCGAATTGGGCTTTACTCTGTACCTTGCCGTTCATTAAGGTTACGGTGGCGCTGCCGAAACCTTTTGTCGCTGTCCAAGAGTAAATTTCGTTCTTATACCCGCCGAATTCCGATTGGGCGGTTAGCTCGCCCGGGCTACCGAATACCTCGGAAACGTCGCCGTAGGTCATGCCGGTCTGGACTTCGTTGAAATTGGCCAAGGTAACCGCGCCCGACGGTTCGGGAGTTTCGGTTACCGGCGCTTCGGTTTTGGGGGCGACGGGCGTTTCCAGCGACGGCGTCGCGCCCTTACTCGCTTCTTCGGATAGCCTGATAGTGCCGAAGCAGGCTACGGTAATTAGGCAGCCGATTAACAAAACGGCGACGACTACGATCCCGATGATAAGCCAAATCTTTGCTGTTTTCGTCACTTGAGCGCCTCCTTGCCACTTTATGATTTTACGAATAAAGAATTCGCGAAAAACGTACCCTTCGCGCGCGAACGGCCTAGGTTATCCGCGTATGGGGTAACCGTTTGTCCACGTTAAATAATTGATAATATATTTCGCGGCCGGTGTCAATTTATAATTAAAGATACTTCGCGTCCGCCTAGAGGACGAAACGGACAGCGCAACCTCGGGCCAACTGCAAAAAAGCCGGCCCTCGCGAGCCGGCTTCATCTTTTATATATAGTTGGACTTCGGTTTAAGAGAAGGCGCCGCTCAGGCCGATTAGGCTGAAGACGCCGAAGAAGTACAGGACGTAGCAAAGGCAGCAGGCGACGATGGCGGCCACCGCGGCGATGATGCAGTTTTTGCCGAACTTTTTACTCGCCGGGTCGGCCTTGGTCATATATATTACGCCGATTATGATGCCGGCCAGCGGAACGATGAAAGACAATACGTAAAAAAGCCACCGTGGCTCCGGGGGCCTTTCGCCGTCGGCCATGGGGTGACACCCTTTGCACACGACCTACCCCTTCGGGGTTAGGCGTATGGGAATATGACCTAAGACTCGTAGATATTAAGGATAGTCGTAAATTGGGTATTTCTCACTATTTGTCAAAGGGGAGCAACTAATAATCCTATAAGCGGCCATAGCGGAACCGGGAAAAAAACCGGATTTTAAGTACGCAAGTTTTGCGTAATCAGAACATGTAGGGTAGAATTTACACCTTGTTCTACCGGATAATAACGGGATTCTCGATTTTTGGTAAATATTAATCGCGTTAACGGCCGTACGAACAAGTATTTGTTCGGGCGGGGGCCGCGAACTGTCGATTGCTACGCCCGCCGAAAATAAGGAAAAAGATAAAAGCAATAAGATTAACCGTATCCGGTCAAATTTTAATTGTGGCAATGGGGACACGTTTTCATTGCTTCTAATTTCTTATTCCCGCAATGCGCGCATTGGACTATATTACCCGAAGGCCGGGCAAAGAAATAAATTATAAAAGGTATTAGGCCGAATAAGAAAACCAAAATCATCCATATTACCGGGCTATCCATCCCTCGATTCTTTGCATCTTTAGCTACCCATACTAATAAGAATATATTGACGACGAAATAGACTACAGGTATTAGAATTAAAATGATGATGCTGCCGCCACACGTTCCGCATGCCGCGCAACCTTCGGGTCCTAATTCGGGTTCTTCAGTTTGGTTTTTAGGCGAAGGTACGTTTACCGTAGAAGCATTTAATGGGGAATTTAAATAATCCCCCTTTTGGGTTAAGTGTCCGTATCCGTTAGTTATTATTCCGGCGAAGAATAGGATCGAGATAACTATCAAAAACGAAAACGACACGCAACTAAAAGAAGCTGCGGTTTTGCCGCTTTTCATTTTCTTCCTCCTTTGTTTATACGGATGGTAAACCGTCTACCGCTTTTTTCTAATCTATAGGTAAGAGTTGGGCAAAACCCCAGAAGAAGATACATAATAGGATCATAAAGATGCTGATAACGATATCTGCTATACTTAATCCCAGACCCCACCGGGCCATATTTTTTTCGTTGCGGTTAATATTTGTTTCTTTTAAACAAATTCCCCCAAAAGTCACCCCTATCACTCCGCAAATTATACCTATCAAAGGTATCACGAATCCGATTAAACCTACGAGCCCTAATACGAGAGAGGCTATAGCTAAGCCCCGCCGTTTGGACAAGTTATTGTCGATCATGTTTGTGCCGCCCGACCCATTCGGGTCGGGCGGCTTTTAAACCTATTCTAACTTATCAGTGGTATACCGACACCGCCGACCAATATCGAGATAATCCAGCACAGGATACACAGGACGGCCGCGACGATGGCCGCGATAAGGCAGTTCTTGCCGAAGGCTTTTACCTCGGGCTCGGGCTTCTGCATATAAATAATGCCGAGGATAATACCGAGCAGAGGGATAATGAACGAAAGGATGTACCATAGTACCTTCGGCTCCAGCGGCTTGTTACCGTTCGTCATCCGTCATACCTCCGTGGGAATAAATAGTTACGGGATTTACGTACTCATCGCGGTACCGAATATATTAGTGCCTATTATGCCAAAGACGAATATTATGTAAAGTACGACGCAGCACGCGACGACGACGAAGGATATTACGGCGGCGATGATGCAGTTCTTGCCGAAGCGTTTGTTTTCCGGTTCCGGTTTCCCCATGTAAATCGCGCCCAAAATTATCCCCAGTATCGGGATTATGAAAGAGAGTACGTACCACAACCAGGCGGGCTCGAGCGGTTTATCGCCGTTACTCATCGCTTCCCCTTATTTCAGCCATTCCACGGCGCCCAAGACGAAAAACCATACGGCGTATAAAGCGCAACACGCCACTATGCCCGCGACGGCCGCGATTACCGTCTTTTTACCGAAATCCAGGCTTTCGGGCGCTTCTTTGCGCCTGTAGATAATGCCCAGGATTATGCCCACGACGGGCAGGATAAAAGAAATCGCGTACCAGAGCCACCTGGGCTCGAGCGTCGTTTTGTTTTCGGCCATAAATACGCAGTTTTTACCCGCGGCGTTGCCTGTTCGGGGCACTTGACGTGAGATTACGCTAACATAGTTCCCGCCGAAAGTATAGTTATTTTTCCCCGCCTTCGCGACGCGGGCCGACGCCGCGGTTGCGGCCGCCGAAGCCTAGGACCTCCTTTATGGCCGCGACATCCTCGCCGCCCAACGCGTGCAGCAGGAACAACAACGGTACGTAGAGGCCGGCGCCGACCACGATAAGCGAAGGCCAGGGGAGGAACGGCCTCACGGCCCATATCGCGACGCCCATTATCGCCGCCGCGACGGCCGTACGGGCCGCGGCGCCGCCCAACCGGCTCCGGTAGACGAGCGCGAAGGTGAAGAAGTAATTCTGGACGAGGGCCGCCGCCAGCGAAATCAGCAGCGCGGCCGCCGCTCCCACCGCACCCCAGCGCGGTATAAGCCAAATCCCGGTGCCCGCCATCACCAAAATATTCACGACCAGTATGACGACGCTTTTGAACTGCTGCTCCGCGGCGAACAGCGCCCGGTAGAAGACGTTGTTCATATAGATGGGGACGACGGCGAATATCAGGATGGAGAATACCGCCACCGAGCGCGCGAAGTCCGCCTCGTAAATAAGCAGGACCACCGGTTCGGCCAGGACGAACGCGCCCGCCGCCGCGGGAAGCGCGAACGCGACCAGGTACCTTAGCGAGCGCTCCGCCAGCCGGACGAACCGCGGCCGGTCCTCGCGCCACGTCCGCGCCAGGTTGGGGTAGACCGCGTTCATGAACGATTCCGGGACGAGGGTCAAGAGGAACATCAGGCGATACGACGCCGAGTATATGCCTACCTCCGCCGGCCCCACCAGCCGCTGCAGCAAGAGGACGTCGAGGCGCCAGTATATCGAGGCCAGGACCGCTAGGCCGGCGAACGGCATCGCCCCGCGCAGCAGCCGCCGGAAGAACGCCCACTCCAAGCGGACGCGGCCGGCGCGAGTTTGCCACAGGCACAGCGGCACCGAAAAGCACGCCGACGCGAACTCCACCGCCGCCCGCACGATTAGCAGCGCCACCACGCCGTACCCGAGCCACAGGACCAGAATGCTTACGGCCGTTACCAGCGTGCGCTTGACGAACGCGAGCAGCGTTATGAACTCGGCCTTCTCGATGCCTATGAAGGAGGATTCCGCCGCCGCGCCCAGCGACGCCGGTACGAGGCCCAGGGAGGCGACGACCGCGGCTAAGTACGTATCCCGCGCCAGGCCGTACGCCGCGGCCGCGCCGTTCATCACGGCCACCAGCACCAGCGCTGCGCCGGCCACCAGCGCCGCGGCGTGGACGAAGTACTTCCCGGCCTCCTCCCGGCGCCGGCCTATCTCGCGGGGAAGGAAGTTTTGCAGGCCGAAGAAGGATATCAACTCGAAGACCAGGTAGAAGGCGACGACGAACGAATACTTCCCGAAGTCCTCGACCCCGAGCCGGCGGGAGGCGTATACTACGAGTAAAAAGCCCGCCACCTGGTTGATTATCCGGGTGGCGAGGAGGGCGGTGGTATTCTTCGCGATGCGACGCTTCATGGGAGCCATAATCCCGCAAGCATAACATAACGCGTTGCCCGGTCAAGAGTTAAGGCCCAGGCGCGGGGAGTTTCCCGAGTGGTCATCGAAGCCGAACATATGGTATAATTACAGAAGTATTTTTCCCGCCCTAATCCTATGGATTATTGTGAAAAAGTTGCCCGCCACGCCGCATTCCGCGAGGTCGCGGGCGAGTTGCGCGCCGGGCGCGGCCGGACCGTCCCGGTGGGCGGCCTCGCCGGCGGCGCCGCGCCGCTGTTCGTCGCCGCGCTGCGTCGCGAGCTCGACGTCCCCGTATTGACGTTGACGGCGACCGCCGAGCAGGCGGAGGAGTTCGCCGCGGACGGCGAGGCCTATGCCGGCGAGGAGGCCGCGCTGCTCGAGCCGTACAACGTCGTTCCGCTCAAGGCGGTGTCGCCGAGTCTCGAGACGTCGGCGTCGCGCGTCAAGGCGCTGCTGTCGTTGGCGGAGGGCCGGCCGTGGTGCGTGGCGTCGGCCGCGGCCTTCCGGCGTCGGCTCGCGCCGCCCGACGTGCTCCGAAGCGCCGTCCGGCGGTACCGCGCCGGCGACGCCCTGGATTTGGCCGAGCTCGAGCAATATTTACCGTGGCTCGGCTACGAGCGCGTCGGTATGGTGGAAGGCCCGGCGCAATACGCGCGCCGCGGCGCGATACTGGATATTTTCCCCGCGGGCGCCGAGGGGCCTACGCGCCTCGAGCTCTTCGGCGACGTCGTCGAGTCGGCGCGCGGCTTCGACGTGTGGACGCAGCGGCGGGCGGGCGAGCTGGACGAGCTCGCCGTCTACCCCACGCGGGAAGTGGTGCTTTCCCCCGACCGGGTGAACCGCGCGGTGCGGATTATCCGTGCGCGCTTCGGCGACGACGCCGCGGAGGAAGCGTACGAGGCGCTGGACGTGCGCCGGTACGTCGACGGCGTCGAGAACCTGCTCCCCTTTCTATTCGAGGAGACGGCCACCGTCGCCGAATACTTCGCGCGGACGCCGCTGTTGGTCCTATACGACGTGGACGCCGTCGCCGCGGCCGCGGCGGAGGCCGGCGAGGCCGCCAAGCCCTCCTTTCCTTTTCCGCGCCCCGACGAGATATTCGTCGATTTCGACGAATTCCTGGGGGCGTTCGCCCGGGCGGGCGGCAACGTCGTAACGGTTCAGCCGGGCGCGGCGAGCGACGGCGCCGATTTTCGCGCCCGGGAAGTCGACCACCTCGCCGGCCGGCTGGATTTATTCGTGGACGAGGTACGAGCGTTCGGGCGCCGGGGCCGGGCGGTGGTGCACGTCGACCGCGCCGAGCAGGGCGAACGGTTCCGGGATATCGTCGCGGGCCGCGCCGACGGGCTGCCGCTGCAGTACGACGTCAAGCCGTCGCGGCGGGGCTTCGTGTGGGAGGACGTCGGCCTGGCCGTCTTCCCGGCCCGGCAAGTGTTGGGACGCAGGCCCGCGGCGCGCCGGCGGCGTCTCCCTCGCTTCCAGCCGGGCGAGGACGCCGTAAAGATAACCTCCGCGTTCGACCTCGAGCCCGGCGACCTCGTCGTACACGCCGACCACGGCGTGGGGCGGTTCGAAGGGCTCGCCACCCTTCCCGTGGGCGACCACCGGGAGGAGTTCATCACGCTCACCTACGAGGGCGGCGACCGCCTGTACGTCCCGGTCTACAACCTGCGCGTCGTGTACAAGTACGTGGGCGGCGACCCGCGCACCAGGGCCCTCGACCGGCTGGGCGGCGCCTCCTGGCGGCGCGCCCGCTCCCGCGCCAAGAAGTCGGCCGAGAAGCTCGCGCGCAGGTTGATAGACATCTACGCCGCCCGGGCCGCGCGCCCCGGCCATGCCTTCGCGGGCGAGCCCTCGTGGGAGCTGGAGCTCGCCGAGACCTTCCGCTACGCCGAGACGCCGGACCAGCTCCGCGCCGTAGAGGAAGTGGCCCAGGATATGGCCGGCGAAAAGCCTATGGACCGGTTGGTGTGCGGCGACGTCGGCTTCGGTAAGACGGAGGTCGCGGTGCGCGCCGCCCTCCGGGCCGTGGCCGACGGCAAACAGGTCGCGGTTCTGGTCCCGACGACGGTGCTGGCCGACCAACACTACGCGACTTTCCGCGAGCGCTTGGCCCCCTTCGCCGTACGCGTCGAGATGTTGAGCCGTTTCAAAAGGCCCAAGGAGCAGAAGGAGATTCTGGCGGAACTCGCCGCCGGCAAGGTCGACGTCGTCATCGGGACCCATCGCCTCCTCTCGCGCGACGTATCCTTCGCGGACCTGGGCCTGCTGGTCGTGGACGAGGAGCAGCACTTCGGCGTCGCCCACAAAGAACGCATCAAGGAGATGCGCAGGTTGGTCGACGTCCTGACGCTCACGGCCACGCCCATACCGCGCACGCTCCACATGGCGCTCGCCGGCCTGCGCGACCTCTCGCTCATCGGGACCGCGCCGCTGGAGCGTTTGCCCATCCACACCGTCGTCTCGCCCTTCGACGAGGACCTCATCGCCGACGCCGTGGGGCGCGAGCTGGGCCGGGGAGGGCAGGTGTTCTTCGTCCACAACCGCGTGCAAACCATCGACGGCGTGGCGGACTACTTACGGGGGCTGGTGCCCGAGGCGCGGTTTGGCGTGGCCCACGGCCGGCTGAGGGAGCGCGACCTCGAGCGCATCATGCACGACTTCGCCGACGGCGAGTTCGACGTGCTCGTCTCGTCCGCCATCATCGAGGCCGGCCTGGATTTCCCCAACGTGAACACCATAATAATCAACCGCGCCGACAGCTTCGGCCTGAGTCAGCTCCATCAGCTGCGGGGGCGGGTGGGCCGCTCCCACGCCCGGGCGTACGCCTACTTGCTCACGCCGCCGAGCCACGTCCTCACCGATGCCGCGCGCCAGCGGCTGGCCGCGCTCAAGGACGCCACCGAGCTCGGCTCCGGCTTCCGCCTCGCGATGCGCGACCTCGAGATCCGCGGCGCCGGCAACTTGCTGGGGCCGGAGCAGAGCGGCGCTTTGGCGGCCGTAGGGCTCGAGCTCTATACCAGGATATTGGCCGCCGAAGTCGCCAGGTTGAAGGGTGAGGAAGTGCTCCGGCCGGCGGAAGTGAACGTGCGCTTGGACTTTGACGCGTTCATACCGGCGTCGTATATTCCGGACGAGCGGCAGCGGCTCGGCATCTACCGGCGGTTGAGCGAGGCCGGCGACGACGCCGCGGTGGCGGCGTTGGCGGAGGAGCTCCGCGACCGCTTCGGGCCGCGGCCGGTCGCGGTGGACCATTTATTAACGGTGCGAAAGATAAGCCTGTGGGGAGCCAAAGCCGGCGTTCGCGCCGTCAACATAAGCGGCCCGCTGGTAACGTTGGAATTCGGTAAGGACGAATTCGAGCGGGCGTCTACCGCGGATGTCCCGGCCGAAGTGACGGGCGTCGACGCGAAAGCGGGGCGCGGCGGCAAGACTTTCGTAACCTTTACCGTCGGCGAGGGCGCGGCGGTCGAGGACGTAACGCTCGCGATGTTGGCCCGCTTCGCGGAAGGGGCCGACGAGGTTCAATTATCGCAAGAGAAGGATGCAGTCCGAGATGGCTAGACGCTGCGTTCTATGCGGGGCCGACAATCCGGACGACGCGGCGAATTGCGTCGAATGCGGCGCGGAGCTGGGGGCCGACGCCGGAGCCGACGTCGAGATAGAAGTCTACGACGTGGAGCCGATGACGGCCGATAAGCCGAGCTACTTCGAGGAGACGTTGGCCGCGGCCCGCGAGAGCGTTCGGCACGGGAGGGGCGACCCGCCGCCGGATGTGTCGCAAGACCCTTTAATTCAAAAAGAGCTCAAAGCCGGTTATGAGATCCGCGAGCGGCGATTCAGCCATCGTCTCCGCCGACCGCGCAACCTCATTTTAATATTCGCCGGCGCGGCGCTCGCGGCGTCCGTGATATACGGCGTCCAATGGGCGGTGGCGCGTCTGCCGAAGTACTCCTACGCCGAGCCGGCCTATGTCGCCGGGACGAACGTGGCGTTGGAGGCGGCGGCCGAGCTCGAGTCCGATAAAGTCGACGTCGGTGCAGGACGGGGTGAACCGGCGGCGGTCTTGGCGGTCGGCGGCGACGGGGGAAAGATCTTCGTGGACGGCAACTACGTGGCGGACGCGCCGGCGGCGGGGCTCCGCATCCCGTTGGGGCGGCACCACGTGATAGTGAAGAGGGGGAACGCGGTCACGCTCGACGAGACGATCGATTTTAAGCGCGGCGAGCGTTACGCGCTCGAGCCGTCGAGTGCGGCCGAGCTGGGGCGCACGCCCTGACCCGCCCGCGGGCGGAGACGAGGTCTACGATTAAGGCCGGCGGCGTATCCCTCGCGCCGGCCTGATGACGTCCGCGATGCTCGCGACGCGTTGCGGCCGGTGCCACAGGCCGTAGAAATTCCTGGCCTTGAAATAGTACGCGTCGTTTTTTCGGAAGTTTATATAGTTCGTCGCCAGGCCGTCGACGTACGGTATGACCTCGCGGTCGAGCTTCATCAACGCCGCTTCCTCCCAGCTGATGCCCTCGTATTTCTTGTGCCAGAAGGGCCCGAGCCACCGGATGAGCCTTTGGAGTCGCTCGGTGCCGGCGGCGCCTTTTTTTTGCAGCGGGAACTTCTTCCGGCCGCGCGAGTACTCGTAGAGGTCCTTTCGGAAGCGCGCCAGGAACGGCGCGAGGTCCCCTTCGCAATCTTCCACCAGGTAGTCGACGCCCTCGTTCCGCGCGGGGGTCGCCGGGTCGTCGTAGACCTCCGTTATGATTACGCGCATCGCGCCCGGGCCGGCGTTGTACATCGCGCCGGCGAGCTTGACGCGGTTGACGCGCCCCCGGGCCGACGCCCACGACAGCGCGCCGTCCCCCGTCGTCGCCCGGGCGAAGGTTTTGCCGAACGACGCGCTGTTGGCCTGGTCGATTACCTCCCGCAGGAAATACGAGCCGATCTCGACGTTGAAGCGGGCGACGTTGCGTACGGCGTAGCGGGAGTTATACGGCAGGCGGTTGATGCGCGTCGCGACCAGGCCGTCGGCGGTCGGAAAGGTTATCTTGTAGTTCGTCCCCTTGATGAGGTCCGCGGTGCACTGCATATAACCGGTGGCCGAGCCGCGCCCCCGCCCCACCCGGTAGCAGATGCCGTCCCACAGCGTGTGGACGAAACCGCATTCCTGATACGATATCGCCATAAGGAGCGCGACGAAGTCGGCGTCGGAGGGGTCGTACTTCTTGCCGGGCGTCGGCGCGCCGGAGGCGGGCGGCGAGCTGTAGCGCCGCCTCTCGGCGTTGACCCGGCCTCCCACTTCCCAGAAGGTATGGTAAAGGCTGTGGTAGGGGTCGCTCTCGTCGTACGCCTTGTAGTTGTCGAACTCGCGCAGCGGCAGCTCGGTTGGGAAACCCTGGACCGTAAATTTTAGGTTCAACAGGTGCTCGAGCGTGGGCCGGCCCAGGATGCGGCCCAGCTCCTCGTCGGTCGCGGCGTAGCCCCGAGCCGGCGGCAAGTTGTCCACCCGGTCGAGGATGCGCTCCTCACCCGAGGTGTCGTACGGCAGCCGCTTGCGGAGCTCGACCAGTTTGGCGACCAGCTCGTCGTCGTATACGCCGGAGATGTTGCGCAGCGGCGTGTACTCGTACGCCGGGTCGCACTCGGCCAGCGTCGCCAGCGCCAGGTTCACCGCGCGTTTGACGTAGAAGACGGCGCCGGAGGCGACGGCCGCGCCGTCGGCGCCCACGGGCGAATAGTAGAGGAACGCCGGCTCGTCGTACTCCTCGCCGGGGGCGTATATATTCTCGACGCCCTCGAGCAGGCCCAGGATGGGGTGGGTGGCCCGCGGGCTGTAGTAGGGAAACGCATTGCGGCCGCGGTCGTCCTGGGCGATTACGGGGCGCGGGTTGTAGCGCGGGTCCGACGAAGCGGGCAGGACCGCGACGGTCAAGTACTCCGATTTGACGTCGGGCGGAAAGGCGTAGAAGACGTCGTTGCCGGCCCGGACCGACAGGCGCGCGTCGTACAGGTCGGGGGGCAGCGGTTGGTAGGCGCGCGCCCCCTTGTTCGCGACGCCGTACCAGGTAAACTTGTTAACGGGGGCTCTCCCGAGCCGGAGCGGAAAACCCGCCGCCGGGTCGACGTAACCGTCGCTCGCGGCGTCGAAGACGACCTCGCGGTCGCCGCCGGCCTTGCGGGCGAACACCTCCAACGACACCACGTCGCCGGGGCGGGGCGGCGGCTCGAGCGAGTAGCGGAAGACGATGGCGGGCGATTGACGGCCCGGGTCGTCGTCGGCGTAGAAGCGGAAGTCGGCTTCCTCGAGCGTTACCTCCAGAAAACCCTCGTTGTCGAAGTACCCGCCTTCGGGGCCGCCCGCCGTAAGCCGGTCCGTAAGGCGGAGGCGGACGGTGTGCCCTCGCCCCGCGACGTAGTACGTATAGCGGTGGTTGGCCTCGTCGCGGAGGTTGGCGGTTGCCAGGCGGTCGTCTATGACCAGCGACGAGCGCGGCGTATCGAAGGGGTCGCTCTCCGTTACGTACTCCGCGTCGTAGCGGCGGCCGTCGCCCGCGCCGACGTACGTCCCGCTGACGATTAATTTGTATAGTTTTCCGTCGAGGAGCGTATGGGGGAGCGTGATTTCGGCGCCGTCGGTGGGGAGGAGGACGACGCCGGCGTCGCCTTTGTCAAAGGGCGTCAATACGAGGACGACGGCCACCAACGCGGCCGCCGCGCCTTTGAGCTTCGTGCGCCGCGACCTGGTCCACAAGTAGCGTACGACGGCCGCGACGCCCCGGCCGCACACCATCAGCGCGGCCCACGTCGCGCGCCGGCCGGCGACGGCCCACGCGCCCGGGTGTGACGGGAACCCTTTCACCACACGATGCGAACAAAGGAGGTGAGGATGGCCCAGGCGCCGGCGGCGGTGAAGGCCGCCGCGGCCGCGGCGTACGCGCCCCGTAAAAAGACCCGGAGCCGCCGACCGGCGACGTCGACGCCCTCGAAGTCGTACTCGACTTGCGGCCAGCCTTGCCGGAAGAGGAAGACCAGCGCCGAAGCGACGGCGACGTCGACCAGCGTAGCGGCGCAGACGACGGTCGCCCACGAGAAGTCGTGGAGCTTGAAGGCGACGCCGGACGCGCACGTGAGCGCGCAGACGGTGGCGTACGTCAGGTTGGCTTGCCACGAACGCAGCCGGGCCCACTTGCCGGGGGACGCGGCGAGTGTCTCGTACAGCGCGCGGAACAACCGTTCCAGCCGGGTGTGTTCGTCGCCCGCCGCCCATATGTACGACCGTTCCGCGGCGAAGCTGCTCTTCAATTGGATGAGTACGTTGGTGGAAGGCGACAGGTAAGATACCTTGAGGGATTTGGGCCGGAATCTGCGTTGGCGGCGGAGCCAGCTCGAGAATTGCTCCACGCCGCGGTATCTACAACTCCGCTCGTCGCCTTTCAAGGTGAAGTCCAGCTCGAAGTGGGGCCTCAACTTCCGCAGCACCCGTCCGTAGTAAGCGAGCGTGACGTTGGCCAGCTCCGAGGTGGGGATACCCTCGTCGCGTCGGCCGGCGTACCATCGCCGCGTCGCTTGGTCCGCCTCGCGGCGCGCGAACTCGTACAGGACGCGGTCCAGTTCGGCGAGGAGAGCGGGGCGGACGCGGGCCGCTTTCAACTTCCTGAAGATTTCGAACCGGCCCGTACTCGGGGCGCGGCGGACGGGGGCTTTGACGTTTACGCTCGGCACCTTTATTACCTGCCGGACCCTCCGATTATACAAAACGAAGGCGGGTAGTCAACCCGCCTTAAAATCCGCGGCGGTCCGTTCACTACGTCCCCATTTGCCACGACGCCAGATATTCTACCTGTTCGTCGGTCAGCGTATCGACGTCGATGTCGAGGGCGCGTAGTTTAAGGCGCGCCACTTCGTCGTCGATGTCCCGAGGTACGGCGTACACCTGGTTTTCGAGGGTATCCGATTTGGCGCTCAGGTACGCCGCGGCCAGCGCCTGGTTGGCGAACGACATGTCCATTACGGCCGCGGGGTGCCCTTCCGCGGCGGCGAGGTTTACCAGGCGCCCCTCCGCCAGCACGTAGATTTGCCGGCCGTCGGCGAGCGTGAACTCTTCCACGTTGGGCCGGACCGTGCGCCGCGACGCCGCCATCTTCGCGAGCGCGTCGAGGTCGAGCTCGACGTTGAAGTGGCCGGAGTTGGCGACGACCGCCCCGTCCCGCATCAGCTCGAAGTGCTCGGCGCGTACGACGTGGATGTCGCCGGTTAGGGTGACGAAGAGGTGGCCCAACGGCGCCGCTTCCGCCATCGTCATGACGCGGTGGCCGTCCATCTGGGCCTCCAGGGCCCGTACCGGGTTAACCTCGGTTACGATGACGTGGGCGCCCAGGCCGCGCGCGCGCGAGGCGAAGCCGCGGCCGCACCAACCGTAACCCGCGACGACCACCGTCGAACCCGCGAACAACATATTGGTCGCGCGGAGAATGCCGTCGACGGTGGATTGGCCGGTGCCGTAGCGGTTGTCGAAGAGGTGCTTCGTGAGGGCGTCGTTGACGGCGACGATGGGGTACGCCAGCTCGCCGTTGTCGGCCATGGCGCGCAGGCGGATGACGCCCGTCGTCGTCTCCTCCGTCCCGCCCAGGATACCGTCCAGGAGCTCGCGGCGCTCGGTGTGGACCGTGGATACCAGGTCCGCGCCGTCGTCCAAGGTTATGGTCGGCTTGTGCTCGAGGGCCTGGTTGATGTGTTTATAGTATAAATCCCGCGACGCGCCCCGCACCGCGAACACCGAGACGCCGTAGTCCTCGACCAGCGAGGCCGTGACCTCGTCGGAGGTCGAGAGGGGGTTGGAGGCGCACAGCGCCACTTCCGCGCCGCCCGCCTGGAGCGTCCGCGCCAGGTTGGCGGTCTCGGTGGTAACGTGGAGGCAGGCGCTGATGCGCTGGCCCGCGAGGGGCCGGTCGCTCTCGAAACGTTCGCGGATGAGCGCCAGCACCGGCATGTGCCGGTCGGCCCATTCTATTTTAAGTTTCCCGGCGGGAGCTAACTTAACGTCTTTAATGTCGTGCGGCATGTTCTCCCCTCGCGATTTACAGCCCCGCGGCGCGGCGGAGCTCGTCGGCGCGGTCGGTTTTTTCCCAGGTGAAGTCGGGCTCCTCGCGGCCGAAGTGGCCGTAGGCCGCGGTCTGCTTGAATATGGGCCGCCGGAGCTCGAGGTAATCAATAATGGCCGCGGGCCGGAGGTCGAAGTGGTCGCGGACGAGGTCGGCGATTTTTCCATCGCCTATCTTGCCGGTTCCGAAGGTATCCGCCGTTACCGAGACCGGGTGCGCGACGCCGATGGCGTACGCCACCTCCAGCTCGCACCGGTCCGCCAGCCCCGCGGCGACGACGTTCTTGGCGACGTGGCGCATCATGTAGGCCCCCGAGCGGTCGACCTTCGAGGGGTCCTTGCCGGAGAAGCAGCCGCCGCCGTGCCGGCCCATCCCGCCGTAGGTGTCGACGATTATCTTGCGGCCTGTCAGGCCCGCGTCCGCCTGCGGCCCGCCCAGTACGAACCGGCCGGTGGGATTGACGTAGTACTTGGTCTCGTCGTCCAGCATTTCGGCCGGGATGACGGGCCGGACGACGTGCTCGAGGACGCCGGCCCGTATCTCTTCGGAGGATACTTCCGGATGGTGCTGGGCCGCGACGACGACGGCGTCTACGCGGGCGGGTCGACCGTCGACGTACTCGACGGTGACCTGCGACTTGCCGTCCGGCCGAAGCCAGGGCAGCGCGCCGTCGCGGCGGACCGCGGCCAACCGGCGCGCGAGCTTGTGCGCGGCCATGATGGGGAACGGCATTAACTCCGGGGTTTCGTTCAGGGCGAAGCCGAACATCATCCCCTGGTCGCCGGCGCCCTGCTCGCGGGCGTCGGTGGGGAGGACGCCGGCGGCAATATCGGGCGATTGCTCGTCTATAGACGTCAGCACGGCGCAGGTCAGGAAGTCGAAGCCGTATTCGGCGTCCGTATATCCGATTTCTTTTATCGTATTTCTTACTATTTTGGGTATATCGACGTAGCAGTCGGTGGTGATTTCGCCGCATACGAGCGCGAGGCCGGTATTGACCATCGTCTCGCACGCCACGCGCGCGAATTTGTCCTGCCCAAAGATATGGTCAAGGATGGCGTCCGAAATCTGGTCCGCGACCTTGTCGGGATGACCCTCGGTTACGCTTTCGGACGTGAACAAGTACTGCCGGGACATTTTACCTCCTAAGTAAGACAACACAACAACTCACGGCGCAATCGGCCCGTTCGCCGGCGAACGCCGTGCTTCGTAGCAATTTGACACACAAACTAACATATCCGAGGAGTTAAATCAAATTAAAATTCGGCGAGGTAAGCCCCGGCGGGCGTGGACCGCCCCTCCGTTGTGAGGTGTTCGTGGCGTGCGAGGACGCGCCGTTTGCATATAAGAATCGCGGCAGTAATGTTGTTGTGGGATATTGGGTCGTTTAAATACGCCGCCCGCCCCGCTGCCGCGTAGAGAAGGCCGCGTTTGGCGGCGGGACGCCAAATGCCCTTTGCTAATTAGGATTTTATGGATTATAATTAATTCAAACCCGCCGGTTCTTTGCGCGGGGCTGCGTTTTAAGGCCGCGGCGGCCCAAATCGGTGCCCGCCCCGGCGAACGTTCACCCAAAATACGAAAGGGGTCAAAGATGGGCGTGAAACGTCGACTGCGTGCGGCGGTGGGCCTTGCCCAGGGCGCGGTTTTGGCCGCGTCGGCCCAGGCCGGGGACGGGTTCTTCCAGGCCGAGAAGACGGCCGACTACCTCGAGCCCGCCATCCCCCGGCCCGAGCAGGAAAAGATAGCCGCCGAAAAGCTAGCGGCGCTCGAGGCCGGGACCGGGAGGAAGCCCAACATCATAATTCTGGTCGTGGACGACCTCGGGTACGGCGACTTCGGTTGCTACGGCGGCGGCGAGGCCGTCGGTTCGCCCACGCCCAACGTCGACCGGCTGGCGCGGGAGGGGCTGCGGCTCACCTCGGCCTATTCGCAGCCGACGTGCACCCCCACGCGCGCGGCCTTAATGACGGGCCGGCTTCCCTGTCGCACCGGCCTCATCCGGCCCATCCTCGCCGGCGACCCCATTACGGTCAATCCCTGGTCGGGCGAGGTAGCGGCGGCCAAGCTGCTCAGCGACAACGGCTACCGGACCGCCCTGTCCGGCAAGTGGCACCTGGGCGAGGGGAAGGGTATGAGGCCGCACGAGGTCGGCTACGACGAGTTCTATGGCTTCTTGGGCGTCGTATCGGACTACACGTCCTATATGGACGCCCGCAAGTACGGGCCGCTGATGTATAAACCGGAGCGGCTCGCCGTCTACCACGCCCTCGGCGCCACGGAGTACGTCGTGGAGGCCAAGAAGGGCGGCGAGATGAGGAACGTAAAGCCGCTTGCGACGCCCGAGGACGTATCCAAGTGCGACCAGGAGTTCGCGGCGTGGTCGGCCGGCTTCATCAAACGCGCCGTGGCCGACGGCAAGCCCTTCTACCTGGTGCACGCCTTCTCGAAGGTGCACAAGGACAACTGGCCCTCCAAGGCCTTCGAGGGCAAAAGCCCGGCGGCTACGCCCTACCGCGACTCCGTCGTCGAGGTGGACGACATCGTAGGCCGCCTTATGAAAGTGGTGGAGGAGGAGGGGCAGCGCGACAACACGTTCGTCTTCGTAACCTCGGATAACGGCCCGAACGAAGACACGTACCCCGACTGTGGCTACACCCCCTTCCGCGCCGGCAAGGGCACGACGTGGGAAGGCGGCGTCCGCGCCCCGGCCATCGCCTATTGGCCCGGCATTATCAAGGCCGGCCGCGTCAGCGACGGCCTGTTCGACCTGATGGACCTCTTCAATACCTCGCTCGGCATCGCCGGAATTGCGGGCGAAATCCCGAGCGGCCGCTACGTCGACGGCGTCGACCAGACGTCGTTCCTGCTGGCGGACGACGGCGAGACGAGGCGCGAGGCGGTCTACATGTGGTCGGAGTACGACCTCATGGCCGTGCGGTGCGCGGAGTTCAAAGGCCACCTCAAGGTAATGACGCTCGGGCGGCCGATGGGCGGCGTTAGCGAGGTAACCGTCAGCGACGTCGGCCTGTCGCCCTGGGTTTACAACTTATACGTGGACCCCAAGGAGCAGTTCAGCGTGGGCATCGATTATTTGGAATGGGCCCTCCCCATATTGACGCGCGAGGGGCTGCGCCACGCGGCGACGTTCGCGAAGTACCCCGTGAAGGTTATCGGCCTACAGAAGCCGGGAAGCAAAGGCCACTAAGCCGGGGCGTTAACCGCCCATCGGAAAACAGAGGATAGCGACGGGGAGCTGCCCGTATCGGGTTCGTTCGCGTCGAGCGGCTCCCCTCCCCGGAAGTAGCGTATGAGAGGAAAGGGCGTCTTCACGTTCGTGGGCGTCGCGGCCGCGCTCGGCCTGCCGGGCCAGGGCCGCACGTTGAAGATATGACCGAGTTCGAATTCCGCTGGGACGAGCCCACCGTCCGGTATCACGTGATGTGCAAGCCGGTAGCGTCGGCCTGCAACCTGGCGTGTACTTATTGTTATTACCTGAGCAAGAAGGACCTCCTGGGCCAGGCGGGCGACGCGCGGATATCGGACGACGTCCTGGAGGCGTACGTCCGCCAGAATATTGAGGGGCAAACCGGCGCCGCGGAGGTCGTGTTCTCGTGGCAGGGCGGCGAGCCGACGCTCCTGGGGTTGGCGTTTTTCGAAAAGGTCGTCGCGCTGGAGAAGAAGTACGCCCGGGCGGGCGTGCGGGTGGAGAACGACCTCCAGACCAACGGCACCCTCCTGGACGATGAGTGGTGCCGCTTCCTGAAGGAGAACAACTTCCTGGTGGGCTTGAGCGTCGACGGCCCCCGGCACTTCCACGACAAGTACCGCGTCGACCGCGCCGGGAACGGCTCGTTCGAGCGCGTGGTGGAGGCGGCGCGCCTCCTCCGCAAGCACGGCGTCCGCTTCAACACGCTGACTACCGTGAACCGCGATAATGCCCGCGACCCCCTGGCGGTGTATCGCTTCCTCCGCGACAAGCTCGGCGCCGTTACGATGCAGTTCATCCCCATCGTCGAGCCCAGGAGCTTCGAGCGGACGCCGCCGCAGCATTGGCCCGTTGAGGAGATGCCGATACTGGGAACGACGGCCGCGCTGCCCGGCACCGCCGACTCGTTCGTGACGGATTGGTCCGTGGACCCGGACGATTGGGGGACCTTCCTCCGGGTGATATTCGACGAGTGGTACAAACGCGACGTCGGTAAGACGTGGGTATATTTATTCGAGTCCGCGGTCTACACCGCCTCCGGCCGGTATTCGCCGCTCTGCACGCTGGCGCCGCTGTGCGGGAAGTGCCTGGCGCTCGAGGCCGACGGCGGCCTGTACTCGTGCGACCACTACGTCTACCCCGAATACCGCCTGGGTAATATCCTCACCAAGCCCATCGTCGACCTCGCGTTTTCGGAGCGGCAACGGGCCTTCGCCAACGGGAAGCAGGCGCTGACGCGGCTGTGCCAATCCTGCAAATTCCTGAAGTGGTGCTACGGCGAGTGTTGCAAGAACCGCTTCCTCGGCACGCCGGAGGGCGAGCCGGGCCACAACTACCTTTGCGTCGGCTACAAGAAGTTTTTCAACTACGTGGAGGAACGGGTCCGGGGCCTCGCGGCGCAAATCGCGGCCGGGCGGTAACGGCGGGCGCTAGCGGAGGCGCAACGCGCGGGTTGCCGCGGCGCTCAAGCTATTATATAATCATATACGGCCGGTGGACGTCGGCCTCGTTCCGTCAGCGCCGCGGGCGCGAGGGCGAGGCCGAAACGACGAACGGCCTAAGTCGCGAGAGTGGCGGAATTGGCAGACGCGCTGGATTTAGGTTCCAGTGGCCTTGGTCGTGCGGGTTCGAGTCCCGCCTCTCGCAAATAAATTTTACGGGTAAATTATGGTCGAAGCGAAGAAGATAGGCAAGAATACGGTCCGCGTCGACGTGGAGATACCGCCGGCGGAGGTGCAGGTCAAAGCGGCCGCGGTCTACGCCGAGCTCGCCCGCACCGTTAAGGTCCCCGGGTTTCGGAAGGGGAAAACGCCGCGGCGCATCCTCAAGCGGTCGTACGCCGACCGCGTCGTCCAGACGATAGTGGACGAGCTGGTGCCGGTGGCCTTCGAGCGCGCCGCCGCCGAGCTCGGCCTCGACGCCGTAAGCTCGCCGCGCTACAACGTCACGGCCGCCTCCGAGGGGGGGCCCATCTCCTTCGCCGCGGAGGTGGCCGTCTTCCCCGAGATAACGCTGCCCGATTACGCCGGGTTCGTCGTGAAGCGCGAGCGGCCCAAGGTGACGGACGACGACGTCGCGAAGGCGCTCGAGAGCCTGCGTCAGGCCAACGCGCGGCTCGAGCCGGTGGAGGGGCGCGGCGGCCTCGACGGCGACCTCGTAATCTTGAAATTCCTCGACGAGGAGCCGCCCGAGGGTTTCTCGCAACCTACGGTGGGCGTATGGGCGAGCGTCCGCGACGAGGAAGATTCCTTCGCGCGCCAGGTGATGGGCAAAGCGCCGGGGGACACGTTCGCGCTGACTATAGATTATCCCGCCGACTACCCTTCCAAACGGCACGCCGGCAAGAAGGTCAACGCGCCGGTGGAGGTCACGGAGGTCAAGAAGAGGGTCCTGCCCGAGCTGGGCGACGAGTTCGCCAAGGACCTGGGCGAAGACGGCCTGGGCCAATTGAGGGCGAAGTTGAAGGTGCGGTTGGAGGCTCGAGCCGACGAAATTTCGTATGCTAATGCGTACGGCCGCTTCGTGGAGGACATCGCCGCGCACGCCGACGTCCCGCTGGACGACGCTTTCGTGGAACAATTTTTACCCGAGGACGACGAGGGGGAGGGCGGCAAGAGCCGCGACGAGCGTATGGGGGAGGCGCGCCGCGAGCTGGGCCGCTATTTCATCGTACGCGAGCTGGCGCGCCGCGAGAACGTGGAGATCACGGCGGAAGAGGTGCGCGACGCCATAACCGCGGCGGCTTCCCGGCCGGGTGCGGCGCCCGAGCGCCCCGCCGCCGTCTACGACCGCCTCCTCAACGAGAAACTGGCGGCGAAACTCATACCGCGGGAGGGCCTCGCGGAAGGGGGAAAGGCCGACGAACGTTAACGCGCCGCAACTCGGGGCCAAGGACAGGTGTGAGCTCTTCGGCGGCCGGCTGGTGTTGGCGCAGCCGCGCGAAGGCTACCGCTTCTCTTTGGACTCTATCTTGCTGGCGTGGTGGGTGGATTTCGAGGCCGACGACCGCGTCTTGGACGCGGGGTGCGGCGTGGGCGTCGTCGGCCTCGCCCTGGCGCGCTGCCGGGGCGCCCGCGACGTTACGGGCGTCGAGTATCAGGGCGACCTGGCCGCGCTCGCCCGGGCGAACGTGGTCGCGAACGGGGCGTCGGCTTGGGTATCGGTCGTGGAGGGAGACTTGCGCGAGTTGCCGCCGGCGTTCGGCAACCGCTTCGACGTGGTGTGCGCCAATCCGCCGTTCCGGGAGGCCGACGGCGGCCGTTTGAGCCCGTGCGCCGGGAAGGCGGCGGCCCGTCACGAGCTGACGCTGACCGTGGACGAGCTCGCGTTGGCGGCGGCGTTTACGCTAAAAAAACGCGGCCGGTTTTACTTCGTGCACCAACCGCGCCGGCTGGCCGAAATATTCTCGGGCCTCGGCGACCAGGGGTTCAACGTCGAGCGGCTCCGCTTCGTGCAGCCCCGTGCGGGCGAGCCGGCGAACCTGGTTCTGGTCGCGGCGCGTTTGGGCGGCGCGCGCGAAATGGTCGTCATGCGGCCGCTCGTGGTACACGACGCCCCCGACCGATACGGCGCCGAGGTCGCGGCGATCTACCAAGGCCGAGGTGAGCCGCTGTATAACCAACCGACGGACGTATGAGGACCCATAAAGGAAGTAGCGGCTGCGTCCTCCGCGACGCCGCCGCGCTGCCGGTCTTGCTAATCGGCATCTTCATGTTGGTCGCGATGGGGACCGAAAGCGACCTGCCTTCCCCCGAGGACCGCCTCTTCGCCGGCATCGGCGGCGACTACCGCGTCACGAATTTCGGCGTCCACGGTACCGCCGGCGTCTACCCGCTGCGCATCAAGTACTTCGACCATCCGAAATACCACGGCCCGCCCGTAATCCTGGTACACGGCATGGGGACGTCCGACGCCTATTTCTGGCGGGTGCACGGCGAGGTGGAGGTGTTCGCCGGCTTCATCTATTCCGAGCAGCGCGACATCTCCGCGGTGGGTCACGCCCAGGGGTTGGTCGACCTCGGCTACGACGTCGTCACCTATACCTACCCCGACTCGCGCAACCGGCCCCTCGAGTACCAGGCGTACGACCTCGCCCGGATTATTAAGTGGACCAAGGAGAGGTTCATCAAAGATAAGGTTATACTGATAGGCCACAGCACCGGCGGCCTTATCTGCCGGTACTACGTGGAGTCGGGCCAGCCCGGGCGCGAGAACTACCGGTTCCCCCGTAAGGAGAAGAGCGATTACACCTGGAACCGCTTCTTCAACGTATCCGATTTCGAGATGCGCCGTTTGCGCTACCGGTACGACGTCGCCAGCCTCGTCCTCATCGCGACGCCGAATTTCGGCAACCTCAAAGAGGACGGCCGCGACTACCGGAGCCCGGCCCTGTTCGAGATGAAGGAGAACGGCGGCTTCGTCACCTGGCTCGAGGAGGGCCGAAGTAACGCGGAGGCTAAAGGTTATAAGAGGCCGCCGGTGTGCATCATCGTCGGCAACAAGTACGACAACTATATGGGCGAGGGGCCGCTCGACTTCGGCGACGGCATGGTGACGGTGCCGTCCGCGGTGGGGCCGTACGGCGAGGACGCTCGAGCCGAGGTCTACTACTTCGACCTCGACCACTTCGAGCTCGCGATGGACGGCGCCGTGCTCGCGAAAGTGTATACGGTTTTGAATAAGGACGAAACCGAGCGGGCGTCGTGAATCGTAAAACGTGCTTAATTAATAAACCGCCCCGAAGGGCGGTTTTAATTCGAGCCGCCTGGGATTCGAACCCAGGACTCCCGGCTTAAAAGGCCGGTGCTCTGACCGGGCTGAGCTAGCGGCTCCCGTCGGCCTATTTTATAACAAATATCGTAACCTTTTGCAACCCCGGTGCTAGGGGAATATCTCCCGGCGTATGAAACCCTCCTCCCGGCTCGGGCCGGTGGATACGAACGCCACCTCCGCGCCGGCGTAATCCTCGATGAAGTCGATGTACTCTTTGGCCGCCGCGGGGAGCGCGGCGTACGAGGTGGCGCCGCTCGCGCCGTCCGCCCACCCGGGGATTTCCTCGTAGACCGGCTCCACCTTATCCAGGCGGTCGAAGGGGGCCGGCGCGCGCTCGAGCCGCCGGCCGTCGAGCTCGTACGCCACGCATACCTTGACCGGCTCCACGCCGTCCAGTACGTCGAGCTTGTTCAGCGCGATGAAATTTATCCCGGCGGTCTCGACGGCATACTTCAGCAGGACCAGGTCCAGCCAGCCGCACCGCCGCGGCCTGCCCGTCGTCGAACCGTATTCGTTGCCGCGCTTGCGCAGCCGCTCGCCCAGCTCGTCCTCCAGTTCCGTCGGGAAGGGCCCTTCGCCCACGCGCGTCTGGTACGCCTTGACGACGCCGACGACGCGGCCTATGGCGTCCGGGGGCAGGCCCAGGCCGGCGTACGCGCCCCCCGGGTGAATCGTCGAGGAGGTGACGAAGGGGTACGTGCCGTAGTCGACGTCGAGCAAGAGGCCGTGGGCGCCCTCCAGCAGGACCTTGGCGCCGCTCGCGACCTCCTCCTGCATCGCCGCGGCGACGTCGCCGGCGTAGGGCTCGAGTTGGGGCGCGGCGTCCTTAAGGCCGGCCAGGACCTCTTCCTCGTCGAGTTCGACGCCCAGCGCCGCGAGCGTGGGCGCGTGGCGGTCGGCGAGCGCCCCCAGCCGCTCCTTTAAACGCCTTTCGTCGAAGAGGTCGGCCAGCCGCAAGCCCAGCCGGGCGGCTTTATCGGCGTAGCAGGGCCCAATGCCGCGGCCCGTCGTTCCCACGCGCCACCGCCCCAGCGCCTCGTCGCCGGCCTGGTCCAGCTTCACGTGGTAGGGCAGTATGAGGTGGCAGTGCCAGTCGACGGTCAAGTCGTAATCGGCGACGCCGAACTCCTCGACGCGGCCCAGTTCCTCCAGCAGGTACGAGGGGTTGACGACGCAGCCCCGGCCTACGTAGCAGCGGACCTCGGGCCGCAGTATGCCCACCGGCACCAGCCGCAGGACTATTTTCGTTTCGCCGCCGACGACGGTGTGGCCGGCGTTGTTGCCGCCGTTGAAGCGCGCCATCGCCGCGCATTCGCGCGACAGCACGTCCGCAATTTTGCCCTTGCCCTCGTCGCCCCACTGGGCGCCGATCATCGCGACTATCGACATTAGGAAACCTCCGCTTGCGCCGGGCGCAGAAAAACGGGCGAGAAACTCGCCCGTTGGTAAATTATATCAAACCGCGGCGGGATTGCAAGCGGAAAAGAGGTGGCCGTCGAGCGGACGACGCCGACGAGTTTAGCTAAGATGCTGCGGAAGGCGGTGGGGTAGGGGGGCGCAGGAGGGTGTCGCCGCGACCCGTTTATTATTTGATATTAACCCGCGATTATGATATACGAATAGGAGTTTCGGTATGCAACTAACGAAGTTACCCAAGGAGGACTAGATGACGAACGTGAGAGCTCGGGCGATTTTCGTCGTCGCGCTTACGGCGGCTTTGGCTCCGGCCGCGCCGGCCTATATCCACAGCTACTCCGGGTTCCTGACCGGCACCGG
>DATKVX010000072.1 GCA_035529855.1 bacterium | reverse complement strand
GGAGGAAAAGTTATGTGTGAGAAAAAAGAGATACACGGCGAAGGCGCGAGCCTGGGCGAAGTGACGTCGCTTTTGTCCGACATCTTCAAAAAGGTGGCCGACCGCGGGACCGCCACCGCCAAGGAAAAGTTCCACCAGGCGTTGACGGAGTTCCACGGCACGCTGAAGAAGATAGACGAAGAACTCGAGACCTCGGGAGAAGGGGAGAAGTAGCGGCGCCGTTTTTATTTCAAATAAGACCCCGCCTTTGCCCGGGCGGGGATTTTTTTACTTTAAGATCGGGTCGGAGCTATTCAAGCTTAAAGTCTTCGCCCAGGTTGGCCTGGATTATCGCCTCCGGTACCCAGCCGCGGGCGCCGTCCTCGCCCGTCAAGGTCTTGAAGTCCACGGCGAGCGTGCGCCGCTTCAAGTCGGTGGTTATGAATTGGTCGGTGGCTCCCCGGCGCGCGCTCTCGTAGAAAACCTCGTTCTCGGGGTGGACCGTGGTCATGTACCGCTCGAGGTTCTCCTCGTTTACGGCGCGCTGCGTCTTTTCGACGACGGCCAAGACCGCCTGCGCCTCCGCCTCGAGCGCGGGCCCGGGTTTGCCGCCCGGCAGCTTATCGTACGTAACCTTCGGTTGGAACGGGATGTCGGTGGTGCGGGTGTCGACGGCGAGGCCGGGCAGCTCTTTGAAGTGTACCTCCCGGCCCGGCGGCAACGAATGGCCGCGCGTACCGAAGTTGACCTTTAAGCGTTTTAGTTGCGCCCGGTCCGGCTCCGAAAGGGCCAACGTCGAGCCGCAGTAGCGGCAGGTTACTTCGCCCGCGCCGCGGACCTCGGCGCCGCAATTGGGGCACTTTAACGATTCTACCTTCGGCACCGTAGGCGACCCTCGCTTTCCGTGAGGTTTGGCGGTTGGGCGCCGCTATCTCCGCGCAAGGATACGGTAATTAGGCCGGTATTACAACCGGACACCGGAAGGCGGGGGGCGATTTTATGTTTGCGGTTTCGGCGGGGCGATATTATTATAGTGTGAAAGGATGTGTCTAACCGGCCCTTGGACCTAGGGGTTCCATATATGAAGGACGAACGAAAAACGAAGGCCGAGCTTATCTACGAACTTACGGCGTCGCGCAAGCGCGTCGGCGAGTTGGAGTCGCTGGCCAGGCACGGCGAGTGGGCGGAAACCGAGCTCGAGCGGCATATCAAGACGCTGGAAGGATTGGCCGAAATATCGAAAGCGATGAATACGGCTCCGGACGAGAAGGAGTTATTCGATTCCGCGGCCGTATTGTTAGCGGATAACCCCCGCGTCGTGGCGGGAGCGATTTACCTCCTCGACGAGGACGCCGGATGCCTCCGGCTTGAGAAATCGTTCGGGCTCTACCCGGCCTTCTACGACGACAACGAGACGCTGGCGCTGGACGACGCCGACGTGAAGTCGATCCTATGGTCGGATACCGGCGTCGTCGTCGACGGCCTGCTGGGCGAGGAGACGTGGCGGGAGGTCGTCGCCGAAGAACTCAAGGCCGAGGGGCACGTAGTCGCGGCGGCGATGAGGGCGGAGTCGGAGACGGTCGGCGTTTTTACGATGATATTGGAGAAGGCCGACGTCTACACCGTATCGTTCGTCGAGATGATAGCCGCCGAGTTGGCTTGCGCGGTAAAGCACAAACGGGCGGAGGAGGAATTATCCAATTACCGCCGGCGCTTGGAGGAACAGGTCGAAAGTCGCACCGAGGAATTGCGGGCGGCGAACGAGCGGTTGGAGGGGGAAGTTACCGAACGGAAACGCGCGTTGGCGGAGTCGGCCGAGAGCGAGGAGCGTTTCCGCACGTTGGCCGAGAACTCGCGCGACGCTTTGATTATTTACGATAAGGACGAAGAGCGTATAGTATACGTAAACGCCGTGGTGGCGGAAATGTTCGGCGTCAGCTTACACGACGTCCGGAGCATGAGCGTAGAAGAGGCGTTCGATAATTTTATATTCGAAGACGACAAGGATTATCTATTCGAGGCCACCGCGAAGGCGGAAGTCGCGAGAAGCGCCGGGTCCGTCGAAACCGTCGGCCTCGATTACCGCGTTAGAAAACCCGACGGCGACGTACGTTGGTTCCACCATCGTAGTTACCCGGCGGTGGTGGAGGGTGTGCCTACGTCGAGAGTTTATGTAATATTGACGGACATTACGGAGCGTAAGCGCGTCGAGGAGACGTTGCGCGAGAGCGCGGAGAAGTACCACGCCATCGCGGAACGCGCCCCCTTCGGCGTGGTAATACACCGGGACGCCAAGATTTTATACGCTAATGACGCGGCGCGCGAGATACTCAAATTTTCTCCCGGCGACGAAGTAGTAGGTTTGTCGATCTTTGAATTTATCTTTCCGGAAGATAGGGAAGGGCTTTTAGAAGCAATGCGGGAACGTAAGCGCGGCGACGTACCCTATCCTTACGAGGTTAGGGTCAAATGTCGGGACGGCGAAGTAAAGGAGGTTGAGGCCTCCGGACGTATTTTCAACTACGGCGGCCAAACCGCTTATATAGTTACGATTAACGATGTTACCGAGCGTAAGCGTGCCGAGGCGGCGTTGCGGGAAAGCGAAGAACGCTACCGCTGCTTGGTGGAGACGTCTCCCGACGCCATCGTCCAAACCGACCTCGAAGGAAATATCGTGGCATTGAACCCTCAAACCGGTTTGTTGTACGGCGTCGAGGACGTAGAGGGTCTTATAGGCGTGAACGCGTTCGACCTCATAAAACCCGAACAGCGAGAGGCGGCGAGGGTAACTCTCCAAGAGGTTTTAGAGCGGGGTTCGGGTACGGGCGTCGAATACGAATTGCTCACGAAAGAAGGAGGCTATTATCCGGCCGAAGTAAACGTAACTTTGGTTACGGATGCCGAAGGCACCCCGGGCGGTTTCATCGCCGTAATCCGTAACGTCACCGAAAGGAAGCGTGCGGAAGAAGCGGTCAAGGAATCGGAGACGCAGTATCGTACCCTCCAGGCCAATATCCCGGTTGGCGTATTCCGCTCGTTGGCGGAACCGGGCGGTCATCTGATATCGGCCAACCCCGCTCTGGCCAAGATGTTCGGTTACGAAGGACCGGAACGGATGTACGAGACAAAGGTCGCCGATTTGTACTCGAACCCGGAAGAACGCAAAGCGTTTATCGCGGCCGTAAGTTCGGCCGGGGCCGTGTCGGATTACGAGACGGAGTTTAAACGAAAAGACGGGACCGTATTTTGGGGTTCCCTCAGCGCCCGCGCGGTCACGGGGCCCGACGGCGAGGTCGCGTACTTCGACGGCATTCTGGAGGACGTTACGAGCCGCAGGGAGGCCGAAGAGGCGCTGGTTGAGTCCGAGGAGAAGCACCGCACGTTGGTAGAGGGTGCGACCGACGGCGTCGTGATCGTTCAAGACGGCCTTTTCAAGCTCGCCAACCAGGCGATGGCGAAACTCGCCGGTTACGACGCCTCGGAGGAATTAATAGGCAGCGAATTTATGCCCTTCATTGCCCCGGAATTCAAAGAAATGGTGGCGGAGAAGCATCGGAATACGATGGCCGGCGTGGGTACGCCGCTCATTTTCGAAATAGACATATTAAAACGCGATGGCGCCAAGGCCCCGGTGGAACTTAATACCGGCATGATCGAATACGAGGGGCGGCCGGCGGCCATAGTCACGGTGCGAGACCTCACCGAACGCAAGAGAGCGGAAAAGCGTATAACGTACTTCAGCGAATTCGCGAAGAATATAATCGAAAGTACGCAGGTGGGGATTTACGCGGTGAACCGGAAAGGCGCGCTGCAGATTTGGAACCAGGGGATGGAGAGCCAATTCGGCGTGAGGGCGGACGAGGTCGCAGGCAGGAACATCTTCGAGGTTTTTCCCGCCCTTAATGAGGAACCGCTCGGCGTCGCGATTAAAAAAGCCCTTGCCGAAGGAGAGGCTTTCGAACGAAGAGATTTGAGACATAAGACGATTAAGAAGGGGGAGCGCATATTAAATACCAAGATCAATCCTATGAGGGATGCTTCGGCGGCGGTAGTGGGCGCGGTCGTCATAACCGAAGACGTTACGGAACGTACGCGCGTCGAGGAGAGGGTCCGGTACTTCAGCGAGTTCACCGAGAATATTATCGAAAGTACGCAGGTGGGTATTTACGCGTTGGACAAGAACGCCATCGTCCAGATATGGAACCGGGGTATGGAGAGCCAGTTCGGCGTTACTTCGGCGGAGCTGGTGGGCAGGAAGATCTTCGAGGCGTTCCCCTCGCTACGCGCCGAGCCGTTGGGCGAGGCTATTAGGGCGGCGTTGGAACGCGGCGAGTCGTTCGACGAACGGCGCTTAAGACACCGGACGTTGAAGAGGGGCGAGCGCGTATTAAATACCAAGATAAACCCCTTGAAAGATTCGTCGGGCCGCCTGGTGGGGACGGTGGTGATTACGGAGGACGTCACCGAACGGGTAGCGTTCGAGGAAAAACTCCGCGCGAGCGAAGAGAACTTCCGTACGTTAACGGCGAACATCCCCGTAGGCGTTTTCCGGTCGCCCGCCCAAGTCGGCGGTACGATGGTCTCGGCCAACCCGGCCTTGGCCAAGATGTTCGGGTACGGCGAACCGGAGGCGATGTACGAGACGGGGGTTGCGGACTTATACGCGGACCCGGGAGAACGCAGGGAATTTATCGCGGCCGTAAGTTCGGCGGGAGCTTTGTCCGATTACGAGACTCGGTTCCGGCGTAAGGACGGGACTACTTTTTGGGGCTCGCTAAGCGCGCGGGCCGTTAAGGGCGCCGACGGGGAGGTGGCTTATTTCGACGGCATTTTGGAGGACATTGCGCAGCGTAAAGACGCTGAGAGGGCGCTGGCGGAATCGGAGGAAAAATACAGGACTTTCGTGGAGCAGGCGACCGACGGCGTCGCGATCGCCCAAGACGGGGTATTGAGGTTCGCCAACCGCGCGATGGCGAAAATCCTCGGCTACGATACCGCCGAGGAGATAATCGGAAAAGATTTCGAACCCTTCGTCGTACCCGCGTTTAAAGAAACGGTGGCGGAGAAACACGAACGTACTATGGCGGGAGAAGGGGGTCCGAGTATATTCGAGATCGCCGTTTTGAATAAGGCGGGCGATGAGGTCGCGGTCGAAATTAACGCGGGCGTCGTAACGTTCGAGGGCCGGCCGGCGTCAATGGCCATAGTCAGGAGCGTCGCCGACCGCAAACGCGCCGAACGGGCGCTCGCCCATAGCGTCCGACGAAACGAAGCTCTCCTTCAAACCATACCGGACATGATATTCGTCCTTACCAAGGACGGGACCTTCAAGGATTTCAAAGCGGACCGGGACGGAGATTTGGCCCTCCCGCGCGACGAGATCATAGGAAAGAACATCCGGGACGTCGGCTTTTCCGACGATTATGTGGAGGCGATCTTAGCTTGCGTGAACGAAGTACTGGCGACCGGCGAGGCGCGTACGGTGGAGTACGAGCTCGAGATGCCCAGGGGCCGTAACTTCTACGAAGCGCGCATCGTCCCCGTAGAAGAGGACGAAGTGCTCTCCGTCGTTCGAGAAATAACGGACCGCAAACTCGCCTTCGACGAAGTTAAGAAAAGCCTAAACGGTACGATCTACGCTATGTCCAAGATGGTCGAGACGCGCGACCCCTATACGTCCGGTCATCAGCTGCGGGTGGCGAAGCTGGCGCGGGCCATAGCGGAAAAGATGGACTTATCTGAAAACCAGGTCGAGGGCGTCTTTTTGGCCGCGGTCATCCACGACGTCGGTAAAATATCGATACCGGAAGGGATCCTCAGCAAACCGGGTCCCTTGACGGAGCTGGAATTGAATATCATTAAAAACCACCCTCAGGTCGGCTACGATATTCTGAAGAACGTCGAGTTCGCGAGGCCTATAACCAAGTTCGTCCTACAACACCACGAGCGCCTGGACGGCTCGGGGTACCCGTTAGGTTTGAAGGAGAGAGCCATTTCGGTCGGGGCGCGCATTTTAAGCGTGGCGGACGTCGTCGAGGCCATGTCGTCGCACCGGCCTTTCCGGCCGGCGCTGGGACAGGAGAAGGCTCTCGACGAGATATCGAATTACAGAGGCGTACTGTACGACGCGAAGGTGGTCGACGTATGCCTTAAGTTGTTCCAACAGGAAGATTTCCAGTTTAACTAAGTTTTCGGTTAACGTCTCTTAAGCACTCCGCGCCGTTTCGGCCGGGCGTAAAGGCCGGTTTAAAATAAGAGTGGCCTCGAACGACTGGGGGGGTAAGCGTAAAAATAACCGTTCGAAGCCGCCGCGTAGGCGGTTTTTTTTATAGCCCTAAATTTGACCCGATAATATGTTATTATTAAACATATATTTTCCGGGTCAGCTTTCCCCGCCGGCTGTCGCACCCCGCCGAGGGTACAAGTTTAATGAAAGACGAGAAGAAGACTAAAGCGGAGCTGATAGAGGAGCTCGCGCGGTTGCGCCGCGTCGCCCTCGAGTTGGACGCGGCGGAAGCGGCGCGGACGCGGGCCGAGGCGGAATTGACCCGCTACCGTCGCCGCCTCGATGAGCTCGTCGACGAGCGTACCGGCGAGCTGAGAGAGGCCAACGCGAAGCTCCGCCGCAAAGTGGCGGAACGTATACGCGTGGAGGAGGAGAAGAAGTATTTCAACGAGTTTACGGAAAACATAATAGAGAGTACCCAGGTGGGTATATACGCGCTGGATAAGGACGGCACGGTAAAAATTTGGAACCAAGGTATGGAGCGGCAATTCGGCGTCGATTCCGGCGATATTGAGGGGAAGAACATTTTTGAAGCCTTCCCGGTCCTCGCCCAAGAACCCTTGGGGGCCGTGATCAAGAAGACGCTCGAGGAAGGGGAGCCTTTTGAGCAAAGCCGCCTTCGCCATCAAACGTTGAAGAGGGGGGAGCGCATCTTGAACACGAAAATCAACGCGTTGCATAACCCCTCCGGCGGAATAGTGGGGGCGGTCGTAATTACGGAGGACGTTACGGAGCGGGTGAAGGCCGGCGAGGCCTTACGCGAGAGCGAGGAACGGTATCGCAGTTTGGTAGAGGCCATCCACGGCGGGTTCGCCATCGTTGACGGCGACGAGAATATACTTTTCGTTAATCAGGCCTACTGCGATATGTTGGGGTACGCCAAAGAAGAACTGACGGGGATGAACGTCGGGGAGTTGGTGACGGAGGGGGAGTTCCTTAAGATGAAAGGGGTTACCGAAAGGAAGTTGCGTAGTAGGGAACCGACGAAATACGAGACGGTAATGCGCCGGAAAGACGGCAGCGAACGACGTTTTTTAGTCTCGTCGACGCCCTTTTTCGACGACAGGGGCGATTATAAATATACCTTGGGCGTGGCGCTGGACATAACCGACCAGAAGAGGACCGAGGCCGAGTTGAAACTCAGGACACGGCAACTCGAGGAGGCTCACCGCCGCGCCGACGAATTGCTACGCAACATACTCCCCGAACAAGTTATAGAGGAGCTGAAGGAGGTCGAGACGCCGCTGCCGCGGTCCGTTCCCAACGTTACGATCGTCTTTATTGATATCGCAGGTTTTTCCGACATCGCGGCGCGCGTCAGTCATAAGGCGCTGGTTACGAAATTGGCCGCTTATTTTCACGCCTTCGACTTGATCGTAAAGGACCACGGTTTGGAGAAGTTAAAGACCGTGGGGGACGGATATATGTACGCGGGAGGGCTTTTCGCCGAGAACAACCAGTTGGGAACTTGTGCGGAGGCGGCGCTGGACATCTTGAAAATAGTGGGAAAACGCGATTGGCAAGTACGCATCGGCGTCCACGAAGGCCCTTGTATCGCCGGGTTAATTAAGGGATGGCGCATGGTTTACGACGTGTGGGGCGATACCGTGAACGTCGCCGCAAGACTACAGGAGGCCTGCGAGCCCGGCTGCATCAACGTCTCGAAGAAGGTGTACGAAGAGCTGGGGGACCGTTTCGATTTCGAGTACCGGGGCGAGCTCCCGCTGTACACCCTCGGCCCGACGCCGATGTATTATCTTAAAGGTATAAAAGGCAGTTGAGGTAGGCCGGCTTCAGGAGTGAGCGCGTACTTCGATAACAGCCGGGTTGTGGCACGTAGGCCGCTGCCGTTACGGGGTTTTACCGCGACCGTTCCTGTGTGGAACGTGGGAAGGTGAGCGCGAGTGGGGGCTCGGTTAATATTAATTCCGGTGTGCGTCGTTGCGTTGGCGGCGTCGGCCTCGTCCGCGCGTTGGTCGGTAGACGTCGAAATCGGGGCCGTCTTCAGCGGCTACAACGACGTCCGCGTCCCCAACGACGGCGGTACCGAAATTTCGTTGTCGCGAGAGCTCGATACCGACCCGGCTTTTTTCTATCGGTTCAAGGCCGGGTATACGTTCGGCGAGAAGCACGCGGTACGCGTCCTCGTCGCGCCGCTGAGGCTCAAGGCCGGCGGCTCGGTCCCGCGCGTCGTGGTTTTCGGCGGCGTCGAAATACCCGCCGGCGCTCCTATCGACGCGACGTACCGCTTCGATTCGTACCGGGTTTCGTATCGTTATAATTTCGTCCGCCGCGACGCCCTTACGTTCGGCCTGGGCTTCACGGCCAAAATCCGCGACGCCGCCGTCACCTTAAAAAGCGGCGAAGCGGGGGCCGAAGAGGCCAATACCGGTTTTGTGCCGTTACTCAACTTCGGCCTGGCGTGGACTTTCGCCGACGGGTGGACGTTATTAGTCGACGGCGACGCTTTGGCCGCGCCGCAAGGGCGTGCCGAGGACGTACTGGTCGCCGTCCGGTATAGAGCTAGCAAGAACGTCTTTCTCAAAGCCGGTTATAGGATGTTGGAGGGCGGCGCCGACGTAGCCGAAGTGTACAATTTCGCGATGCTGCATTATGTCGTAGTAGGCCCGTCGTTCGAATTCTAACCTAGTGGAAAACAATCCGCGTCCAACGCGGCAACGGGGCCCCTTAGCTGCAAGGGGCTTTAAATTAATTAAACCTTTGCGAGATGAAACGGGACTAATTTGCGGCGCCGCGGACGCGGCGGCCGGTACGGCGATTTGCCTTAAACGGCTTCGACTACATAGCAAGATAAGGAGCGTCGGCTATGAAGCGAATACCGGTGTTACTAGCGGTTTCCGTCGTCACGTTCGGTTTATGGAACCCCGTTGCGGCCGAGCGCGATTTACGTAACTTCGGCGCGTTGGGCCTGGGCTTCGCGATACCGGACCACGCCGACTTTCGCGACGCTTACCGGCAACGTTTCTGCGGCTCGCTGGGTTACGGAACGAGAATAGGCCGTAACCGTCACTTGTTCGCGTACGGGATGGTCGGATATAACGGCTTCCGCGCCCGAAAGGAGGGGTGGGACGACACGTACCTCGGGAACGTCAACGCCGACGCCCGTTGGTACTTCGGCGCCCCGACGAAGGAGATATCCGGGTACATAGGCTTAGGGCCGGGCGTTTATTGGGACCGGGAAGGCGACGTCGCCATAGGCGCCAATATCGCCATAGGCGGCGACTTCCCGGTGGGCAGCGACTGGGCCGTCGTCGCGGACGTCGACCAGCATTTCGTCGATTCCGCGGACAAGCGCGCCTTCCTGACGGTTCGCGTCGGCGCCGCGTACTGGTTCTTGTAGCGGCTTAAAGCCCGGCTACGGGAGAAGCGTCGCCGGGGCGTCCAAAGGTATTTGACGCGTCGCGGCCACGGTTTTTCGGGCCGTTCGCCTCGTCTTCTTGGCGGGGCGTTTTTTTGTTGAAATTACGCAGCCGTGTAGTACACTAATACAGGGTAAAGGTAAGTTTAACCGCTTTTCAACATGGGAGGTTCACATGCAAAGCCCCGGAAAGAGAACGTGCGTTATCTCCCGGTGGCCGGCGTTGGCGGTATTAGTTTTCCCGCTGAGCGCCGGTTTTGCTTTTGCCGCGCCGTCGTTCGACGGCGGCACGAGCGTAGAGTTCAACGCCGAGGATAACGCGACCTTCGCCTACGTCGCCAACCCGGCGCGGCTCGTATACTACGAGCGTTCGACGATACTTATGGACGTCGGCGGCGATTGGTCGATGGGTACGTTGAAGTACACCGAGAACGACGGTAAAGTTACACCGGGTCAGCCCCCCGAGCCGGGCGAAGCCGCGGCGGAGCTTAAGCTCAATACCTCGGTGGGAGGCTCGGGCCTCGCGGCGTTCAGAATGGGTTCTATCGTATTCGCCGTGGACGGCGGCTTCAACTGGGATAAACTCTCCATCGGCGCCGTCGGGATGACCCTTCCGGAAATGGGCTATTTCGACGAAGGCGAGGTCTTATCGTTCAGCATCCCGGCCCAGTACGTGAAGGGTTTGGTAGCCTTCGACAGTAAGCCCTGGGCTTTCGGCTTCGCCGGCAAATACGCCCATACTGCTCACGTCCTGGAAGAAGAGGCGGACGACGTCGCCAAAACCGAGCTCGCGTTGACCGACATGGAATTCCTGGGCGGCATTTTTTACCGGACTAACGGCACGCGATTCCACGCCGGCGGCGGTGCCCAGATGCTCACAAACCGGGTCGAAGTCGACGAACCGGGCGAGCCGATGGCGGGCGGCGAGGCCAAGGCGATGAGGATCCTGGCGCGGGCGGGCTGCCGCTTTATGCCGTCGTCGAAATTCGCTTTGGGCGTGAACTTCGACGGGAAGATCACGCCGAACGTTACCGTAACCGACGACGGCTTGGACTACGACATAGCCGAAGGGTCGGAGTTCGACGTAAGGGTGTTACCGGGCTTCGCCTTCTATCCGGACGACCAAACCACGCTCGCGTTCGACTATAACGTTAACTTCGTCAGTATCGGAGTGGATACTTTCGACGATACTGGCAAAGTGCTCGGCGAGCATAAGTTAAGCGAAATGTGGACCAACACCCAGGTCGGTTTGGAGCGGTGGTTCACCGAGGATATTTCCGCCAAGGCCGGCTGGCGCCAGAACATATTCGCTTACCCGCGCAATACCATGTTCGCAGGCGCTTACTACCGCCCCAACGAGAACTGGTCCTTCAACTACGACTACAGCGAGGGCGTAATAGCGATCGACAAGCTCACGGCGTTCATAGTTTTAAAGGACGTCATCCGCCCCGGCGGCCACCGCATTACGGTAGCCTACAGTTTCTAGTCGCTAACGGGCCGTAAAGACGTTACCTAGGAGGCGACCATGTATAAGCGACGCGCTATACGCGTTTCGCTGAACGGCTTGGCTTTGGGCGTCGCCTGCGCCCTGGTACTGTCGACTGGAACCGTGCTTGCGTTGCCGGCTTTCGATAGCGGGACCAGCGTGGCGTTCAACGCCGAAGACAACGCCCTGGTGAGCTACGCCGCAAACCCCGCGAAATTGGTTTATTACGCCCGTTCCGCGGTTCTTCTTGACGTAGGCGGCGACTGGTCGATGGGTTCGATTAAATACAGCGAGGGAGGAGGCAAGGGCAAACCAGGTACGCCGCCCGAGCCCGGCGAAGCAGCCGCCGAACTCACGTTTAACGTCGCTGCGGCGTCGTCGGTTTTGGGCGTTTTCCGCTCCGGTTCTACCGTCGCCGCCTTCGGCGGAGGCGTCGATTGGACGACGTTTTCGGTGGGGCTGTCCGGCGTTTCGGTCCCGGAAGTCGGTTACTGGGAAGGCGACGCGTACACTTTCAACGTGCCGAGCGAACGGGCCGAGGCGGTCGTGGCGTTCGACCTCGGCCCGTGGGCTTTCGGTGCTTCCGGAAGGTTTTCCTATACCGACGCTACCTCCGAGGATAAGTGGTACGAATACGGACGTTGGGAACCGGAGTCGGGGTGGAGCTTCGACGAGCTAACGTTGACCAACGTCGAGTTTCTCGGCGGCGCGTTTTATCGTTCCGGGGATACGCACTTGGGCTTCGCCGGCGGCCTCCAAGTACTTAGAAATTCGTTGGACCTCTTGTACTCCGAGACGTCGTACTGGTACTGGTATCCGAGGCACGACGGCTTCAAAGCTTCGGCGACGCGGTTCTTGGGTCAAGCCGATTACCGGACGATGCCGTGGTCGAAGGTGGGTGTCGGCCTAAAGTTCGACTTTAAAATCGCGCCTGTGGTGGCGATAGACGAACACGACGTCGACTACCGGGTGGGCGAAGGGTTGGAATACGACCTCGCTTTCAGGCCGGGCTTCGCCCTTTACCCCGACGAGAAGACGACCGTCGCCTTCGACTACAACGTCAACCTTGTACACCTGGGGTATGACGAACTCGACCATATGGGGCGTATATTCAACGAGTACAACTTCGACGACCTCGCGACCAGTACGCAGGTGGGGCTCGAGCGGTGGTTCACCGACGACGTGTCGTTCAAGGCCGGGTGGCGACAGAACGTACTCGCTGTCCCGAGGAATACGATGTTCGCCGGCGCGTGCTACCGGCCCAGCGAGAATTGGACCTTCAACTACGATTTCGCGGAGGGATACGTTACGGTTAACGACCCCTCCGCGTTCTTGAGCTTAAGCGACCTGGTCCATCCGGGTTCCCATCGCATTACTTTGACGCATAACTTCTGATAACTTTCGCCGGTGAAAGAATGGCGAAACGACGAAACGCCCCGCGTGCGCGGGGCGTTTCAATTCTCGTTGAAAGGCATTTTATTTTTCGACCAGCGTCTGCGCGCTGGTGGGGCAGGTCCCGGCGCAAAGGCCGCAGCCGAAGCACTTACCCGGGTCGAACCGCAAGCCCTCCTCGCCTCGGGCCGTCGCGCCGAAGTGGCAGCGTTCGACGCACGCGCCGCACGCCGCGCATAAGTCGCCGTCGTGGGTAGCGACGTAATCCGAGCTTAGCAACGCGTTCTCCATCCCGAACTTATTCAAGGCCGTGAATTGGAAACAACAACGCGAGCAGCAAGCGCATATTTTATACGGGCCCTCGTCCGCCGCCGCCGCCACCAGGCCCGGGCCGTCGTCGTACGTCCTGCGGAGAATCGCTAATGCTTCTTCGCGCGAGGCCGGCCGGGCGTAGCCGTCCTTGACGGCCCCGTCGTACCACGGCCCCAGAAACATACAACCCTCGCGCGTGTGGTCGCACCGTTGCATCTTATTGTGGCAGAAGCACTCGGCAACGGCGATCCGGTCGGCCCGGGCGAGTATCCCCTCGACGGCCCGGAAGTTCAGGACCCGTTGGCCCGCGGCGGCCGTTACGTTGACCGGGATGACCCGCGTGTCGTCGCCGTCGCCGACCAGTTCCCGTACTTCTTCTTCGGTCCAACCGTTTTCCATAATATAAACGGCGGTCCGCTACCGCCCGAGGCGTTATAACGGGCGGGAAGACGGACCAGCCCAAGGCCGGCCCCTATATCGGCTCTTTCGGCGGGGCCGTACGCCGTGCTTTCTTGGCCGCCGCGATAAGTTCGCGGAGCCAGTCGGCGTTTCGGTAGCGCGCCATGTCGGGGTCTTTCGCGACGTGGCCCACGACCTGGCCGTCGTCGTGGGTCAGCGCCCGCGTGAGGTATTCCCGGCACTTCTCTTCATTTCCCACCTCGGCCCAGAAGCAGGCGAAGTTATACAACGCCGCGGGGTCGTCGGGCGCGAGTTCAACGGCGCGTTCGTACGCGGTTTGCGCTTCGGCGCGACGGTGTAAACGGTGCAGGCAAATCGCGAACGCGGAATACCCGCGGACGTACGCCGGGTTTAAGCGGACCGCCTCTTCCGCCGCCGCCAAACCTTCGTCCGGCCGGCCGAGCTGGGCCAGCGAGAAGCTGCGGCCTGCGTGCGCCCGCACGTGTCGGTCGTTTATGGCCAGCGTGCGCTCGAACGCCGCTAACGCTGCGGCGTAACGACCCGCCAAGAAATGCGTAATGCCTTCCTCCAACGTCTTGGCCGCGGCGTGGAGGTCGTCGAACCAGTCGGCATCGACGTACCGTTCCAAATCGCGGTCTTTTTTCGAGTGTTCGACGACGTCGCTTTCCACGTATTGGAACGCCCGCGTCAGGAACTCGCGGCACTTTTCTTCGTCGCCCACCAGCGCCCAGTAGCACGCGTAATTGTATAAAACCCGCGGGTTCTCCGGCGCTACCGTCAGCGCCTTCTCGTACGCCGCTTCGGCCTCGTCGCCCCGGCCCAGGCGGTAAAGACAAAACCCTAACGTCGTGTAGGCGACGGCGTTGGCAGGTTCCAATTTCAGGGCTTCTTCGGCGGAGGCTAAACCCTCGGCCGGGCGGCCTAGTTGCGCGAGCGTTACCGCGCGGCCGGTGTACGCGCGGACGAAGGTGGCGTCCAGCGCTATGGCCCGGTCGAAAAGGGGTAGGCTTTCGGCATACCGGCCTATAAAAGAAAGGTTGGACCCTTTTCGCGCCAATGCCTCGGCTTCTCGGCGATTAATGAGTTCGTTTTCGGCCACTTGATATCGTATAGATTATAACCGGCTAAGTAACATATGTCAAAAAATGAGCCGATTTTAATACCTATTATTAGCAAATATGCGTATTTGCCGGCTAGTTCGACCGAGCGCTTCCTTTTTATCTTGTAACGTTTGCGTTCTTAATTTATATTTATCGAGGGTGATCGACTTATGTGGAAAAAATTGTTCGCCTTCGGCGTCGTTTGCTCGGCCGCGGCCGCCGCGTTCGCCGTCGAGGCCACCATAGTTTCGTACGAGGACGGCGAGTTAAATTTTTCGCTGAAAGGCAGCGGGACCGTTACCGTGACGGGCCAGGTCGATTTTAAATATATTTCGGCCAAAACGGGGGCCGAGGCCCTCGCCCGGGCGACGTCGGAACCGATGAAAATCAAGCTGGCCGGCGACGAGACTCCCGCCACCATACAAGTAATACCGCCCGACGGCTCGATCGTCGAAGTCGAGGTTGTACTCTTCGTAAACGACGAGGAGAAAACGCGGCAGACGTTCTACTACTAGGAACGGCCTTACGGCCGCGTCAGCGAACGTCTTCGTGCTTCGGCGACGCTCGCCGTCGTGAATTGGTTTGAGTTCGGAGGCCCGTAATGCGATTGAGGTCGATTTGGGTTGTCTCTTGTGTTGGGACCGTAGTCGCCGTGGGCGCGGCCGCGGCCGATATTCAGATTAGGGCGCCTTCCGGCCCGGTCGTAGCGTACATTAGAGACGGCGGCCGGGTGGAAGACGCGTCGTTCCGCACGCTCGGTTACATCCGAACGGGGGGGCGCGTCGAGGATATGAGGTTCCGAACGCTCGGCTTCGTGCGCGACGAAGGCTCGGTCGAAGACGCGTCGTACTGGACTATAGGGCGTGTGCGCGGAGGAGGCTGCGTCGAGGACGCGTCGTCTCGAGCCGTAGGTTACGTCCGCGAGGGCGTCATACAGGACCCCCGTCTGGTAACGGTCGGCTTTTACGAAGCGGGCGGGTTTACGGGCGACGTCGACGCGGCGCTCGCGGCGTACGTCTTCTTCTTCTCGCCCGCGCTCTTTACGCAGCCGGAATGGGACACGGTTTATAAGCCGTAAACTCGATATGCCGAACGTACGCCGGTTTAAATATAGACGAATTAAAAGGCGGCCCGAAGGCCGCCCTTTTTAATTTTGCACGGTCTCATCTGTATAACGATTTGATCTTACCTATACTCGCCGGCGAGATGCCGGTGTTGGGGTCGTACGCGATGAACTGGAAGGCGTACATGTAATCGCCCATGTAGTTCTGGCACGCCCAGAGGTACGTACCGTCCCAGGTGAGGCCGATAATGTTACCGGCGAAAGCCGGCCCGTCGAACGACTTGACGACCGACCCGCTCGAGGGGTTTATCTGATGGATGGTATGTTTGGCGTTCGCTTCGCACGCGAAGAGGTACGGCCCGCCGGCGCCCGGAAAATTTAACTCGACGGCGGGCTGCGAGGAGGTTATACTTAACGTCGCGGCGTAACGGCAGAAAAGGAGTAGTATATGTGGCGAGCTCGTTTTGTTATTTGGTTGTCGGCGTTTGTTACATTGTCCGCAGCGTTGTTGGCCTTGGCGTGCCAAAACCCGTGAAGGACGTAACGGCGGCGCCCGGGCGGGCGTGCAACGCGTTTACGGCGTAACTAATTAAGTTTCGCGTTGAGGTGTCGGTATGGAGCGGCCGGAGGCCTGGGCCCTGGTCCAGGCGAACGTACGTAACCGGAACATCATAAAGCATATGGTCGCGGTTGAGGCCGCGTTGCGCGCGGTGGCCCGGCGGCTGGGCGAA